>VGEH01000079.1 GCA_016869375.1 Alphaproteobacteria bacterium
GTCCTCGGGGCTCCACACGACATCGTCGGTGTAGCGGCGCGCATGGCTGATCGAGTCGATCACCGCCTGATGCACCTGCTCCGGCTCCATCTGGAGCTTGAACTTCATGTGCAGGGCGCTGGTCGAAATGAAGGTGTGGATGCGCTTGCGCTTGGCCTTGGAGAGCGCTTCGGCGGCGCGGTCGATGTCGCCCTTGGCGGCGCGCGCAAGGCCGGCGACGGTCGAGTTCTTCACGGTCTCGGCGATCCGCCGGACCGCCTCGAAGTCGCCGTTGGAGGAAATCGGGAAGCCGCCTTCGATGACGTCGACACCCATCTCCTCGAGCAGAAGCGCGATCTTGAGCTTCTCCTCCAGGTTCATCGATGCGCCCGGCGACTGCTCGCCGTCACGCAAAGTCGTATCGAAAATGAGGACGCGGTCCTTAGCCGAGCCCATCCCGCCCTGCCTTCCAGCCATCTGCGCGAATCGGGACCGCCCCCCGGCACGCTCCGCCGATGCCCGCACGAAAGCAAAAATCACAAACTAAAACAGAACACTAAGGGTTTGGGCCGCGGCTCTCTCGGGTCTCGGCCCCTAACCCGTCGCCACGGCCTCCTTGTACGCCCGGAGGCCGTGGATTTGCAAGCTTTTGGCAGGGCTTACGCCTTGGAACTGCACCTAGTGCGCGAGTCACCCCGCGCCCGGCACGCCCCCCGGCGAAATAAGCGAGGCCCGACTAGTTCTTGGCCTTGTCGACGAGGCGGTTCGCCTTGATCCACGGCATCATCGCGCGCAGCTTCTCGCCGACCACCTCGATCGGGTGCTCGGCGCCGCGACGGCGCATCGCCTTGAAGCTCGGCGTGCCGGCGAGATTCTCGGCAACCCAGTCGCGCGCGAAGCGGCCGGACTGGATGTCGTCGAGCACGCGCTTCATCTCGGCGCGCGTCTCCTTGGTGATGATGCGGGGCCCGCGCGTGTAGTCGCCGTACTCGGCGGTGTTCGAGATCGAGTAGCGCATGTTGGCGATGCCGCCCTCATACATGAGGTCGACGATCAGCTTCACCTCGTGCAGGCACTCGAAGTAAGCCATCTCCGGCGCGTAGCCCGCGTCGACCAGCGTCTCGTAACCCGCCATGATCAGCTCGGTGAGGCCACCACAGAGCACGACCTGCTCGCCGAAGAGATCGGTCTCGCACTCTTCCTTGAAGGTCGTCTCGATCACGCCGGAGCGGCCGCCGCCGATCGCCGACGCATAGGAGAGCGCGATCTCGAGCGCGTTGCCCGACGGGTTCTGGTGCACGGCGACGAGGCAGGGAACGCCGCCGCCCTTCTGGTACTCGGAGCGCACGGTGTGGCCCGGCCCCTTGGGCGCGATCATGAACACGTCGACGTCCGGACGCGGCTCGATCAGATTGAAGTGGATGTTGAGGCCGTGGGCGAAGGCGATCGCCGCGCCCGGCTTCATGTTGGCCTTGAGCTCGTCGCGCCACAGCGCCGCCTGCAGCTCGTCCGGCGTCGCCACCATCATGACGTCGGCCCATTTCGCCGCGTCGCTCGCGGTCATGACCTTGAAGCCGGCACCCTCGGCCTTCTTGGCCGTCGCCGAGCCGGCGCGGAGCGCGATCACCACGTCCTTGACGCCGGAGTCGCGAAGGTTCTGGGCATGAGCATGCCCCTGGCTGCCATAGCCGATGACCGCGACCTTCTTGGCCTTGATCAGGTTCACGTCGGCATCGCGATCGTAATAAACGCGCATCTTAACTTCTCCCCTTACGGAAAACAGGAAACGGAAACTGAGATCAGATGGCCTTGGCGCCGCGGCTGATGGCGACGACACCGGTGCGACTGACATCCACCAGGCCGAGCGGCCGCATGAGATTGACGAAAGCGTCGATCTTCTCGGGACTGCCCGTCATCTCGAAGACGAAGCTCTCGATCGTCGAGTCGACCGCGCGGGCGCGGAAGATGTCGGCGATGCGAAGCGACTCGACACGCTTCTCGCCCGATCCGACGACCTTGATCAGCGCCATCTCGCGCGCGACATGCGGCCCCTCGGTGGTGAGGTCACGCACGGCATGCACCGGCACCAGCCGGTCGAGCTGCGCCTTGATCTGCTCGATCACCATCGGCGTGCCGGACGTCACGAGCGTGATGCGCGAGAGATGCCGGGAAGCATCGACCTCGGCGACGGTCAGGCTCTCGATGTTGTAGCCGCGGCCCGAGAACAGGCCGATGACGCGGGCCAGGACACCAGGCTCGTTGTCGACGAGCACGCTCAGCGTATGGGTTTCGATCTTGTCTGCCATGGCTCTAACGGGAACTCGAGGGGCGGGATGAGGAACGACGAAGGCTCTAGGCCTTCATACGAGCGCGAGCCCCTCGTCCGAGGTCTTCTTGCTCGCCTGGTCCTCAGGCCCCAGCAGCATCTCGTTGTGAGCCGCTCCCGACGGGATCATCGGGAAGCAGTTCTCCTTCTGGTCGACGGCACAGTCGACGATCACCGGCTTCTTGACCTTGATCATCTCCTTGATCACGTCGTCGACCTCGGAGGGCTTGGTCGCGCGGAGACCGACGCCGCCAAAGGCATCCGCGAGCTTGACGAAGTCCGGCAACGCCTCGGTGTAGCTTTCCGAGTAGCGCCCGCCATGGATCAGCTCCTGCCACTGGCGGACCATGCCCATCCACTGGTTGTTGAGGATGAAGACCTTGACTGGCAGGCGGTACTGCACGGCGGTCGACATCTCCTGGATGTTCATCAGGATCGAGGCTTCGCCGGCGACGTCGATGCAGAGGCGATCGGGATGCGCGACCTGCGCGCCGATCGCGGCAGGCAGGCCGTAGCCCATGGTGCCGAGGCCGCCCGAGGTCATCCACTGCATCGGCCGCTCGAACTTCATGAACTGCGCCGCCCACATCTGGTGCTGACCGACCTCGGTCGTGATGTAGGGCTCGTACTCCTTGGTCAGCGCGTGGAGACGCTCCAGCGCATATTGCGGCTTGATGATCGTCTTCGACGCCTTGTAGCGCAGACAATCGCGCGCCTGCCACTTCTTGATCTGGTCCCACCACTTGGCGAGCGCGGCGTCGTCGATTTTCGCCTTCTTCTTCTTCCACTGCGCGATCAACGCTGCCAGCACCTCGCCGGCGTCGCCGACGACCGGCAGGTCGACCCGCACGTTCTTGTTGATCGAGGACGGATCGATATCGACGTGGATCTTCTTCGAGTTCGGCGCGAAGGCGGCAAGCTTGCCGGTGACCCGGTCATCGAAGCGCGCCCCGATGTTGATCATCAGGTCGCAGTCGTGCATCGCCATGTTCGACTCGTACATGCCGTGCATGCCGACCATGCCAAGGAACAGCGGGTCGGAAGCCGGCACCGTGCCGAGCCCCATCAGCGTCAGCGTCACCGGGCATCCGGTCATGCGCACGAACTGCGTCAGTAGCTCGCCCGCCTTGGGGCCCGCATTGACGACGCCGCCACCGCAGTAGAACAGCGGCCGCTTCGCCTTCGCGATCATCTCGACCGCCTGCTCGATCGCCTGCGGATCGGGTGTGCGGCGCGGACGGTAGGTCTTGTGCTCAACCTCCTCCGGTGCGACGTAGGGCGACTTGGCGAGCTGGATATCCTTCGGCAGGTCGATCACCACCGGACCCGGACGGCCCGACTTGGCGACGTGAAAAGCCTCATGGATCGTCCTCGCCAACGCGTTCGAATCCTTCACCAGGTAATTGTGCTTGGTGCAGGGGCGCGTGATGCCGGTGGTGTCGGCTTCCTGGAAGGCGTCGTTGCCAATGAGGTGCGTCGCGACCTGGCCGGTAAGACACACGACCGGCACCGAATCCATCAGCGCGTCGGTGAGCCCGGTCACGGCGTTCGTCGCACCGGGGCCCGAGGTCACCAGCACGACACCGACCTTGCCGGTCGAGCGCGCATAGCCTTCGGCCGCATGCACCGCCGCCTGCTCGTGGCGGACGAGGATGTGGCGGACGTAGTTCGACTTGAACATCGCATCGTAGATCGGCAGCACCGCGCCGCCGGGATAACCGAAGACGACCTCTACGCCCTGATCCGCCAGCGCTTTCAGAATGACCTCCGCGCCGGTCATCTCGGCAGCGGTCGCTGGGGCTTGGGTGGCGGTCGCCATGGCACGAATCCTAGGAGTCCGGCCGCGAATCGGCTGAACGGGAGGCGGACCCTAGTCGCTCGCCCGGGGCGGGGTCAACCGCCAATGCTCAATTTTCGAAAAGCTTTCTTGTCGCACCCTTTCCGAATATTGCTCAGAAAGAACGGTCGGATCTTGTAACTGGTTGCGAAACCACGTCATTTGCCGTTTGGCGTATTGCCGCGTTGCAACCTGAGCCAGCCCGATCGCCTCATCGAGGCTGATTTCGCCCTCCAGATGCCGGATCAGCTCGCGAAGGCCGACCGCTCGCGTTGCCGGCAAGGCGGGATCGAGCGCGAGCCTCCGCATGGCCCTCGCCTCGTCGAGCGCGCCGGCATCGACCATCTTGCGGAAGCGGGCATCGCAGGCGGCATAGAGTGCATCCCGCGGCGGTGCCAGCAGCACAGTGAAAAACCGGAAGCCCTCCTCCGCCGTCGCGCGTCCCTGCCACTCGGCAAGCGAGACCCCCGTGGCCTCCAGGACCTCCGCGGCACGTGACAGCCTCTGCCGGTCCGAGGGGCGAAGTCTCGCCGCCATCACCGGATCGTGCGCGGCAAACTCTGCATGGAAAGCCTCGGCACCGATGCTCTCGATCCGCGCCCTTACCGCTGCGCGCGTCGCCTCGGGTATCGGCGGCACCGGCGAGAGACCGTCCGTCAGCGCCTTCAGGTAGAGACCGGTGCCGCCGACCAGGATCGCCAGCTCGCCGGCGGCCTGCGCGGCGGCAATCTCTGCGACAGCGAGCGCACGCCAGCGCGCCGCCGAGCAGATCTCGGCCGCCGGCAGGAAGCCGTAGAGCCGATGCGGTGCGCGCGCCTCCTCGGCGGGATCGGGCCGCGCCGTCAGCACACGCATCTCGCGATAGACCTGCATGGCATCGGCGTTGATGACAACGCCGCCGAAGCGCTCGGCCAGATCGAGGGCGAGCGCCGACTTGCCGCCCGCGGTCGGTCCCGCCACCAGCACGACATCGGTGGACATCGTCATCGGCTCTCGGCTATGGGGCGCCATGTCCCTGGTGCTCTCGCTCCTCGTCGATCCCGGCCAACCTACCCTCGACCGGCGCCATCTCGACCGCGCCCGCAAGGCCGCCGGCGAAGCCGGGACACCCGACTGGCTCGCGCCGCAGATCGCCTGCGACATACCCGTGCCGGACGACGCCGATCTCGCCGCGATCCGAAACGCGCTGGGCGATGCGCCGATCGATGCAAACCTGATACCCGGCGAGCGCCGGCGCAAGCGTCTGCTGATCGCCGACATGGACTCGACCGTCGTCACCACCGAGACGCTGGACGAAATCGCTGCCTTCGCCGGCCTGAAGGACGTCATCGCCGCGATCACGCGCCGCTCGATGAACGGCGAACTCGACTTCCCCACCGCGCTCCGCGAGCGCATCGCAATGCTCAAGGACCTCAGCGTCGACGCGCTCAGAAAGACGCTCGAAGCAACCGCGCTGACGCCAGGCGCGCGCACGCTGGTGCAGACCATGAAGAAGCACGGCGCCTACACCGCCCTGATCTCGGGCGGCTTTACCTATTTCACCGAAGAGATCGGCCGGCAATGCGGCTTCGATGAGCATCGATCCAACGTGCTCGGCGTCGCCGACGACAGGCTCACCGGCGTGCTGGTCGGACCGATCCTCGACAAGGCGGCCAAGCTCGACGGCCTCAAGGAGTTGACGGCGGCACGCGGGCTCGCGATGGCGGATGCAGTCACCGTGGGGGACGGCGCCAACGACATTGCGATGCTCGGCGCCGCCGGACTCGGCGTCGCCTTTCATGCCAAGCCGGTCGTCAACGCCGAGATCCCGGTGCAGGTGCGCTACGGCGACCTGACGGCGCTGCTCTATCTGCAGGGGTATCGGCGCGACGAGCTCGTCGATTAGACTCGGCGCAAGCCCGCCAGCGCTTGGCGCAGGATGTCGTTCGAGCGACTGGCGACCATGATCCGCCACTCGATCGAGGACGGGAAGAACATCTCGCGGATATACGCCTTCATCTCCTGGCCCTGCTTCGAGGCCGGATCGCCATAAGCATGCAGCCAGACATCGCCGCGCGTCGACTTGCCGACCGAGCGGCGGTCATAGGTGCCGTACTCGATCGCACCCGAAGTCACGCGTGCGCCGGTGCAGGCTTCCGGCGGCAGCTGGCAGAGCATGCCCGTCAGCCGGTTGGCGAGGTGATCGGAGGTCTTGAGCTGCTCCTCGGTCGGCGTCACGTGGTCGAACCACTGCCGCGCCATGCCTTCGCCCGGCTGTCCGGCATAGATCATGTCGCCATGGCCGAAGGGACCGAGACCCGTGTGATAGTCGACAAGGCAGATGTCGGTCTTGCCCTGCATCCACTTGGTCACGATCGAGCGGAAGGTGGTGTTCGACCAGGTTGGGCCGAGGCCGCCGAAGCCCGTACCCATCGGGTTCACGTGTTGAGCGAAATGCGTCGCCTTGGCGAGAAACTCTGCATTCGGCCGGCCATAGAATTCGGCGATGGCACGCTCGGCCTCCGCTATCGAGTTCTCGTTCCACTCCTTCGGATTGATCTTGTCCTGGAGCGCCTCGTAATCGGGATTCTTCGGCAGCGGCTTCGAGAAGTCGAGGAAGTTGCGGTTGAGGTCGACATTGTCCTCATTGACCCGCCGGCCATGGGCGAAGCCATGCGGGTTGATCGCATGAATGATCAGTGCCGCGGTGTCGGGCGACGCATCGCGATGGTAGTGACGGTTCTCGAGCCACGAGATCTGGCACCCCGATCCGCAATAGCCCTCGATTCCGTGGGTCGAGGAGACCAGCACCAGCAGCTTCTTCGCCGTTCTCAGTCCAAGCCACGCGACGTCGGTGGCGAGCGCACCTCCGTCCGGTCCCTTCATCGGATGGTCGTAGCGGTCGACGATTTCGGCCCCGGCCTCGGCCGTCGCCTTGAGGAACTTCTCGCGCGCTTCGGCGTAGGTTGCCGAGAAGAAGGAGCTGACGGGCTTCATCGAGGAATCCTCAAGCGCGAGAGAGCCCCGTCAGGGCCTGGCGGATGACGTCATTGGAACGGCTGGCGACCATGATCTTCCACTCGAAGACCGAGGGGTAGAACATCTCGCGCACCAGCGCCTTGGTCTCCTTGCCGAACGGCGACTCGGGATCACCATAGGTGTAGACCCAGTTGTCGGCGCGCAGCGACTTGAGCACCGTGTGGATGTCGTGCGTGCCGTACTCGATTCCGCCCGCGGTCACATTGACGCCCGGCAGATCGGCAACGATCGACTCCGACAAGGTGCCCGGGATCGCATTGGCGAGATGCTCCGTGCCGGTCCGCTCGCGCTCGGCCTTCAGCTCCTCGACCGTCGGCGTCACGTGATCCCACCAGAGCCGTGCCTTCCCCTCGCCCGGGCGACCGCCATAGATCATGTCGCCATGGCCAAGCGGCCCTAGGCCGGTGTGGTAGTCGATGACGCCGACATGGGTCGCGCCCTTGAGATAGGTCTGCGTGATCCTGCGCAGCATCGCGTTCGACCAGGTCGGCTTGAAGCCGCCAAAGTAGGTGCCCTTGTCGTTGACGTATTGGCCGCCATGGACGGCGCGCGGCAGGAAGTCGGTGTTCGGCATCTTGTAATAGGCGGCGATCGCCTGATCGGCCTTGGCCAGCGCCGCCGGGCTCCACTCGCGTGGATTCACATGCTCCTGGAGCGCCTCGTAGTCGACGTTCTTCGGCAGCGGCTTCGAGAAGTCGATGAAGTTGCGGTTGAGGTCGACATTGTCCTCGGTCACGCGTCGGCCATGAGCGAAGCCATGCGGGTTGATCGCATGCACGAGGATGACCGCCGTGTCCGGCGACGCATCGCGATAGTAATGCCGGTTCTCGGGCCATGAGATCTGGCAGCCGGAACCGCAATAGCCCTCGATGCCGTGCGTCGAGGAGGTGAGCAGCAGCCGCTTCTTCGCCGAGCGCGGGCCGATCCAGGCGACATCGGTCGCCAGATCGCCGCCATCAGGCCCTTTGAGCGGATGGTCGAAGGAGTCGACGGACTCGGCATCGGCAGTCCGTGCCGCCTTCAGGAACCTTTCGCGGGCTTCGGCATAGCTCTGGGAGAAGAAGGAGACAACGGAGGAAGGCATCAGGATTCCCGGAATTCGGAGGCTGCACGCGCCGCACGCTCGCGCCATTGCGCTGCTGCGACGATCGACAGCGCGGCGAGGCCGATGAGGTCGGTGATCAGCGTCGGATCTATCAGACCGAACGCCCCGACGACAAGCAGACCGCGCTGCCACAGCGATGCCGGGCCGATGAAATAGCCATGCAGACCGGCAGCCAGGCCGACGCAGCCGATCGACGCCGTGACGAAGGCACGCGCGCTGATCCAGGGGTCGCCGATCATCAACAGCGCGGGCTCGTAGACGAACATGAACGGTACGATGAAGCCGGCAGCGCCGACCTTCATCGCGGCCCATCCCGACTCCCAGAGATCGGCCTTTGCCAGGCCGGCCGCGGCGAACACCGCGAGCGCGACCGGCGGGGTGATGGCCGACAGGATCGCGAAGTAGAATGCAAACATGTGCGCCGCAGGCGCGACGACTCCGAGCTTGATCAGCGCCGGCACAAGCAGCGAGACCATGACGATGTAGGCCGGCGTCGTCGGCATCCCCATGCCGAGAACAATGCCGGCCGCCATGGTCAGGATCAGCGCGAGAAGCAGGCTGTTCTGGGCGAGCGCGATGACAACGGCGGTAAAGGTGATGCCGACGCCGGTCAGAGCGATGATGCCGATGATGATACCGGCAGTCGCGCACGCAAGCGCCACGCCAAGCGCCTGGCGGGCGCCGTCCTGGAGCGCGCCCCAGATCGTCATCAGGGTGATGCCGGAACGGGTCGTCCTGCGCATGAGCGCAACGGGCACGCAGGACAGCGCACCGACCAGCGCGGCAAGCGGCGCCGAGTAGCCCAGGATCATCCCGCCGAGAACCAGGAGCACCGGGATGAAGAGATGGCCGCGATCGACCATCACGCGTCCAAGACGCGGCACCTCGCTATCCGGCACGCCCCTCAGTCCATGCCGTTTCGCCTCGAAATGCACCGCGGCGAAGCAGGCGACGTAGTAGAGGATCGCGGGAATCAAGGCCCACAGCGTCACCTGGAAATAGCTGGTCGCGAGGAACTCGGCCATGACGAAGGCGGCCGCGCCCATGACCGGCGGCATTATCTGCCCGCCGGTCGAGGCGACGGATTCGACCGCCGCGGCGAAGGCGGGACGGAAGCCCGTGCGCTTCATCAGCGGAATGGTGATCGGGCCGTCGACCATCACATTGGCGACGGCGGACCCTGAGATCGTTCCGAACAGGCTTGAAGAGACGACGGCAACCTTGCCCGGACCACCGGCCTGGCGGCCGGTTAGGGCGAGCGCGAAGTCCATGAAGAGCTGTCCCGTGCCTGTCCGCTCCATGAAGCTGCCGAAGAGCACGAAGACGATGACGTAGCCGGCGGAGACGCCGATGGTCGAGCCGAAGATGCCCTCGGTCGTCAGGTAGAGCTGGTCAAGCAGCGTCAGCGGATCGACCCGGTTGACGAACAGCGCGTAGACGAGAAAGACGATCGCGGTCAGCGGCAGGGCCAAGCCGAGAACGCGCCGCGTCCCTTCAAGTACCAGCAGAATGCACAGAGTACCGACCACGATCTCCACCGTCGTCGGGTCGTCGATGTAGGGAATGCGCTGGACCAGCTGCGCATGGTTGACGAACAGGTATCCGACCGAGACCAACGACGCGGCGACCAGCATCAGGTCGTAAGGACTGGGACCGTGCTCGGGAGCCTTTCCCGAGGCGCCGATCGTCAGAAAGAGCAGCGTCAGCGCGAAAAGCAGGTGCCCGCCGCGGAAGAACATGACTTCCGGCGGGCCGAAGGCGACGATCCACATGTGCCAGAGCGACATCGCGACTGCGATGACCGCGACCAGGGCGCGGATCAGCCCCGGATACCCCCCCATACGACCTCCTCAAAAGCAATTGGGGCCGGGTTGATCCCGGCCCCGCTTGTTCGTTCGCTCCGCGGCGCTCAGAGCGCGCCAATTTCCTTGTAGTACCTGGCGGCGCCCGGATGCATCGGCACGCCGATGTCCTCGGCCATCATCTTCGGCGTGGTCACTTCCATCGCCTTGTTGATGAGGGTGAGGTCCTTGAAGTTGGCGTGCATGGTCTTGGTCATGGCGTAGACGCGGTCGTCCGGCAGCTTGCACGAGACGATAAGGTGGGCGGCGTAGCCGACCACCTGCACTGCCTGGGTCTGCTTCGGATAGGTGTTGGCCGGGATGCTGATCTTGGCGTAGCCCGGGTTGATCTGGCGCATTTTTGCGACAGTGTCGTCGGAGTACGGCAGGATCTTCATGTCGCGGGCCGAGGCCAGATCCATGATCGAGGAAGCCGGGCTGGTGGTGCCGAGCGTGAAGGCCTGGGCATGGCCGTCCTTCATCATCGAGACGGCGTCCGTGTAGGAGGGAATGAAGTTCGCCTTACCGAGCGCCGAATAGTCCATCCCGAAGGCCTTCAGGATGTGCTGGGTCGCTACCTCGGCGGTGTTGCCGCGTGTCTGGATCGCGACCGACTTGCCCTTGAGGTCGGCGATCGAGTTGATGCCGGCATCGGCCAGGACAACGACCTTGAAGTACTGCGGATAAAGCGACGCCATCTGGCAGACGTTCGTCGTCTTCTCCTTGAACGGCTCGGCACCCTGCATGCCGTCCACGGTCGAAATCGAGTTGCCGAAACCGACCTCGGCCTTGCCCTGATGGATGCCGAGCACATTGGCGATGCCCGCACCGGGGCTCGTCTGCACACTCGCGCCAGGCAGTGCCTTCTCCCACATCGCCTTCAGCGATCCGGCAAGCGGCACCCAGGCGCCGCCTTGCGGACCGGTCATGAAGCGATAGGTATCGGCGGACGCCGCCGAGGCGGCGAAGCCGAGGCCGGCGACAACAGCCGCGAAAACGAAGGAACGGCGCATGTGATCCTCCCAAAGCTTGTTTTGCGGAAGGCTATGACGGCGGGGCGCCATGTGGCAACTGCGGCGCTGGAGTACTCAACCACCGCGCAACCTCCGCCGGCCCAGTGAAGGTCAGTTTGGGGCCGGCGAAAGAATCGAGCGCCTGCATCAGGCTGGGCCGATTCTTCCGGCGGAAGTTGAGGATGTAGAGCAGGAACTTGAAATCGATGTGCTCCGGGCATCCGTCCGCCAAGTCCGGTCGCGTCCGCCCGTAGCCGACGACGGCACGCCTGAATGCCCGCAAAAGGCAACGCCAAGTCGGGAAGTCGAAGACGATCGCCATGTCGGCGACAGCGAGGCGCTCCGGCAGCGTGCCGCCGTAATTGCCGTCCATGATCCATTCCGGCCGCGCCGTCAGCTCGGCCACCTGGGCGCGCCACTCCTCCCTCGGCGGCTCGACCCAGCCGGCGCGCCAATAGTGCTTGTCCAGATGAATGACCGGGAGCCTCCAGCGCTCGCCGAGAGTCAGCGCGAGCGTGGACTTGCCGGCACCGGAGCAACCGAGGATCAGGACGCGCTTCATGCCGCCTTCCAAGCGGCGGCGAAGCTACGCCCGGAGACGGCGTGCGTCTACGACTTGAAGGTCTGGACCAGGGACTCCGAGGTCCGCGCCAGGATCGCGAGATCGATGCCGACGGCGACGAACTTGTAGCCCCAGTCGATGTAGCGTTTCGCATCGGCGACGACCGGCGTGAGGATGCCGGCCGGCTTGCCGCCGAGGCGCTTCGGCGCCGCCTGGATCGCCGCCTGGACATCCGGATGCGCGGCGTTGCCGATATGGCCGAGCGCCGCCGCGAGATCCGATGGCCCGATGAACACGCCGTCGACGCCCTCGACCGCGGCAATCTCCTCGATGCGGTCGAGCGCCGGCTTCGTCTCGACCTGGACCAGCACGCACATCTCGGACGCCGACTTGGCGAAGTAGTCCTTCACGCGGCCGAAGCGGTTGGCGCGCGTGCCCGTGGCGACGCCGCGGATGCCATGCGGCGGATAGCGCGTCGCCTCGACGGCGGCCTTGGCCTCCGCCGCCGACTGCACCATCGGGATCAGCACCGCATGGACGCCGAGATCGAGATAGCGCTTGAGCAGCACGGAATCGTTCCAGGCCGGCCGCACCACCGGCGTCACGATCGTGCCTTGCATCGCCTGCAGCGCCGACAACACCTCGTTGGGGTCGCCAGGTCCGTGTTCGCAATCGACCAGGACCCAGTCGGGCTCGGCGCCGGCGATCGCTTCCATCGCCATCGGATGCAGCATGTTGCACCAGAGGCCGATCTGCGTGCGCCCAGCCGCGAGCGCGTGCTTGAAACGGTTGATCGGCATGTCGGTCAGCATCAGTGGATCTCCGGTTCGGGAACCCGCGGCCCGTCGCGGAGCACGTCGAGGTCGCAGCCCTGGTCGGCCTGGGTGATGTGCATGGCGTGGAGGGCGCCCCAGCCGCGGCCGAATTTCGGTGCCGGCTTCTTCCACGCCGCTCTGCGCTTCACCATCTCGGCATCCGAGATCTTGAGGTTCAGCGTGCGCGCCTCGATGTCGAGTTCGATCAGGTCGCCGTCCTTCACCAGGGCCAAGGGGCCGCCGATATAGGCCTCGGGCGCCACATGCAGGACACAGGTGCCATAGCTGGTGCCGCTCATACGCGCATCCGAGATGCGCACCATGTCGCGCACGCCTTCCTTCAGCAGCTTCTTCGGCACCGGCAGCATGCCCCATTCGGGCATGCCCGGTCCGCCTTGCGGACCCGCATTCTTCAGGATCAGCACCGAGTCCTTGGTGACGTTAAGGTCGTCGCGATCGATGCGCGCCGCCATGTCGTTGTAGTCCTCGAACACGACGGCCGGCCCGGTGTGCTTCCAGAGCTTCGGATCGGCGGCGGTCGGCTTGATCACCGCGCCGTCCGGCGCAAGGTTGCCACGCACCACGGCGAGACCGCCTGACTGATAGAGCGCCTTGTCGCGGCCAACGATGACGTCCTTGTTGTAGACCTTGGCGTCCTTGATGTTGTCGCCGAGCGTCTGGCCGTTCACCGTGGCGGCCTTGCGGTCGAGGAGGTCGCCGAGCTCGTTGAGGAAGGCCGGCAAGCCGCCCGCGTAGTAGAAGTCCTCCATCAGGTATTTCCCCGAGGGGCGCACGTTCGCGATCATCGGCACGTGCTTGGAGATCTCGTTGAAGCGGTCGAGCGTGAGCTTCACGCCGGCACGGCCGGCGAGCGCGAGGAGATGCACGACGGCGTTGGTAGAGCCGCCCATCGCCATCAGCGTGGTGACGGCGTTGTCGAAGGACTTGTCGGTCAGGATGTCCGACGGCTTCAGGTCTTCCCACACCATGTCGACGATGCGGCGTCCCGACAGTGAGGCCATGCGCGAGTGGTTCGAATCCGGCGCCGGAATCGACGACGCGCCCGGCAGCGTGAAGCCGAGCACCTCGGCCATGCTCATCATCGTCGCCGCCGTGCCCATGGTCATGCAGGTGCCGTAGGAGCGGGCGATACCCTCCTCGACCTCTTCCCAATCCTTCTCGGTGATGTTGCCGGCGCGAAGCTCGGCCCAGTACTTCCAGGAGTCGGTGCCCGATCCCAGGAAGTTGCCGTGCCAGTTGCCGCGCAGCATCGGCCCGGCCGGCACGAAGATCGTCGGCAGGTTCATGGTGATCGCGCCCATGAGGAGCGCCGGCGCGGTCTTGTCGCAGCCGCCCATCAGCACCGCGCCGTCGGCGGGGTAGGAGCGCAGGAGCTCCTCGGTCTCGATCGCGAGCAGGTTGCGATAGAGCATCGTCGTCGGCTTCTGGAACGGCTCGGCCAGCGCGATCGCCGGCATCTCGAGCGGGTAGCCACCCGCCTGCCAGATGCCGCGCTTCACTTCCTCGACGCGGATCTTGAAGTGGCTGTGGCAGGGATTGATGTCGGACCAGGTGTTGATGATCGCGATGACGGGCTTCCCGGCCCAATCCTCGCGCGTGTAGCCCATCTGCAGCGTGCGCGAGCGGTGACCGAAGGCACGAAGATCGGCGACGCCGTACCAGCGCTTGGAACGCAGATCGTCATAGGTCTTGCGCCGACGGGAACCGGCCGCGTTCATGCTCGAATCCTCCGGAGATACGCACGAGCGGCCCCCCGGCCGCTATCGATGGGAGAGGCGGATGGTGCCCGAGACCGGCGCGCCCGATCAAGCACGCCGCGCCGCGCGCGCAACGTCAGGCGCTTTTGCCGCGTTTCTGGCGGTCGAGCAGCGCCAGGATCTCGGCGAGATGGTTCCTGGCTTCGGTCTGGCGCTTATTCGGGTCGCGCTTGGACCAGTCGTAGAAGCCCTTGCCGGACTTCACCCCGATCTCGCCCTTCGCATACTTGTCCTGGACGATGCGGCTCGGTTCGCGCGACGGGTTCAGGTAAGGCACGATCGCGCGCTGGACCAGCGCATGCGTGTCGAGGCCGCTCAGATCCTTCTGCTCGATCAGGCCGGTCACGCACATGCGCGGCCCGAACATCTCGCGCGCCGCCTGGTCGACCTCCTCCGGCCCGCAGATCCCCTGCTCGATCAGGTAATAGGCCTCGTGCAAGATCGCGTGCTGCAGGCGGTTGATGAGGAATCCCTCGATCGGCCGGTTCAGCAGAAGCGGGGTCTGGCCGCAGGCGCGCACGCCGGCCATCACCATGTCGACCGCCGCGTCCTCGGTCTCCTTCGTGCGGATGACCTCGACCAGCGGGATGACATCGGCCGGCATGAAGTAGTGGAGGCCGAGAAAGCGCTTCTTGTGCGCGAGACCCGCGGCTAGGTCGTCGAGCGGCAGGCCCGAAGTGTTGGTCGCGACGATCGGCCGGCCGCCATAGCAGCCCTCGATCTCGGCATAGAGCTGCTTCTTGAGATCCAGCTTCTCGGGAATGGACTCGACGATGAGGTCGGGTGCGTCGTCGGGAAGCCGGGCGACGCCACTCGCTCCCGGGACCTTCTCAGCCACCCGCTCCGGCGTCCGGCTGAGGACGGCGACCTTGGCGCCGGAACGGAGGAAGGCGGCAGCGATGCCGGCTCCCATCACGCCGGAGCCGGCGACGAGGACCGAAGCGGGGGACGGCATCAAGACCTCATGGACGAGGGACGGCTAGGAGAGCTCGCGAAGATCCAGGCGAGAGAGAGGGGTGGCGGCGGGAATGACGGTGGGCTCCGGTGTCTCGGCGATGCCCGGCGTCTCGGCGATCAAAGGCATCGGGCCGCAGCGACCATTGTCGAGCTCACGCGCAGTCCGCGGCTTGATGTCCTTGAGGACGCGCAGCACCTTGCAAAAATAAGCAGCCGACTGACGGGACTTGCCGCCCTGGTAGCGACGGACCGCCGCCTCCCAGCTGCTGTAATCCTCGTAATGGCTCGCGAGATATTTGGCAGCGTAGGAGACGTTGCCCTTCGGCTGCAGCAGGTCGCGGAGAGAGCCGAAAGCGCTGCCGTGATAGTAGACCGAGAGTTGCATGCAGCCGGCATAGAGGTTCTTTCGGCCCTTGGCCCGACGCTCGCCCAGGATCTTCTGCGCCGCATCGAGGTTGCCGGCATAAACGACCCGGCCGCCGAGATTGAGCGCCCAGGGATAGGGCTTGCCGTTCACGCCGCTTTCATGGATCGCCATCGCCTGCAGCAGCCCCTCCGGAATCCCGAAGCTGCGCTCCGCCTCGGCGGCGCTGACGACGCAGAGATTCGGCCCGGCGACCGCCGTTGCGGGCAGAAGCAGGGCGACGGCTGTGGCCAATCGGGCGAAAAGGCGTGAAAAAACCATGCCGGCCTTCTCCCGTGACATTGGCGCCACTGTCAAACAAATTGTTGCCTTGACACTGCTAGAGCCGTGATTTCGCAGAGCTACGCGCCTGTGACTTTGCTGTGTTAAGCCAGTCGGGCGGGAAAAGTTGCCCCGCGATACCGCTTGGGAGGGGAAGCCGTGATCCTGGTCGGCCGCTATCTGTCACCGTTCGTCCGCCGGGTCGGGATCAGCCTCGCGCTGACCGGCCTCAAGTTCGAGCGCCTGGTCCTGTCGACCGTCGCCGATCGCGAGAAGCTCCTGGAGATCACCCCGATCGGCCGTGTCCCGGCCCTGATCCTCGGCAAGGGCAAGACCGCCGAGGTCCTGGTGGATTCGACCGCGATGCTCGATCACATCGACCAGAAGGCCGGTCGGAAGGCGCTGACGCCGGCCAAGGGCGCCGCCCGGCGCCGGGTCATCGGCCTCACCTTCCTCGCCATCGGCACCGCCGAGAAGGCGATCGCGGCCTCCTATGAGAAGACCCGCCGGCCGCCCGAGAAGGTCCACCAGCCCCTGCTCGACCACCTCGAAAGCCAGGTGACGGGCGGTCTCGAGGCCCTGAACGCGATCACGGCCAAGCCTTACCTGGCCGGCGCCAAGCTGACCCAGGCCGACGTCACCACGGCCGTGGTCTTCGGCTACATCAAGCGCAGCGCGCCGCATCTGGTGCCGGCGGGCCGCTACAAGCGGCTCGAGGCGCACGCCAAGAGGATGGAGAAGCTGCCGGCCTTCCAGGCCTGCCAGCCGGAACAGCTCTAAGGGGCGCCCGACTCCATGACCGCCGCCCTTCTGGCCGTCGCGCCGATCCTCACCGGAACGGCGCTGCTGCTGGTCGGCAACGGCGTATTCTCGACGTTTCTGGCGCTTCGCATGTCGATGGAGGGCTTCGCCACCGGGTCGATCGGCCTGGTCGTCGCCTCCTATTCGGTCGGTTTCCTCGCCGGCTGCCGCTTCGCCCCTCGGTTGATCCGGCGGGTCGGCCATATCCGGGCCTTCGCCGTGCTGGCCGGCGCGACCTGCGCCTTCACGCTCCTCTACCCCTTCGTCATCTCGACGATCCCTTGGGTTGCGCTCCGCGCCATGAACGGCGCCGCCGCCGCCGGCATGTTCATGATCACCGAGAGCTGGCTCACGCACCGGACACGGTCGAACGAGCGCGGGCGCGTGCTGGCTGTCTACACCATCGCCAACAAGCTCGCCTTTGGCGGCGGCCAGTTCCTTCTCGGGCTTGCCGACCCGGCCGGCCAGCTCCTCTTCATGGTGCCGGCGATCGCTTATGCACTGTCGCTGCTGCCGGTGGCCCTGACTGCCGAGGCGGCCCCGCCGATCCAGGACGCCCGACGGATGCCGCTCGCCGAGCTGTACCAAGCCTCGCCGCTGGGCGTCGTCGGCGTGCTGCTCGCGGGCTTCGTCGGCTCGGCGATCTCAGGCTTGGCGCCGGTCTTCGCCCAGCAGATCGGCCTGTCTCCGGTCGGGGTCGGCCAGTTCATCGCCGTGCTGACTGTCGGCGGTCTGGTCCTGATGTGGCCGATCGGCTGGCTCTCCGACCGCTTCGACCGCCGGCTCGTGCTGCTGGTCACGACTATTCTCATGGGGCTGAGCACCGCAGGACTTGCGGTTGCGTGGTCCTGGTCTCCCGTCGCGCTCTACGTGTTGATCGCCCTGTTCGGCGGCCTTTCCGGGGCGATCTACCCGATCTGCGTCGCCCATACGAACGACTTCATCGACCGGAGCCAGGTTGTCTCGGTAAGCGGCAGCTTGCTGCTTTTGTGGTCAGTCGGAGCCACCGCCGGCCCCCTCGCCGCCAGCCCCTTGATGGACGCTTTCGGCCCATCCGCGCTGTTCTGGCTCGCAACAGCGTTCAGCATAATCCTTGCATTGTTTACCTCATACCGGCGCAGGAAGCGCGTGGGTCGGCCCGTGCCTGAGCAGTCACCCTTCGTCCCCGAAGCGGCGATCACACCTGAGGCATCGACCCTCGATCCCCGTGCAGATCGTCGCCAAGATACAGTGGGTTGATGTTAGTTTCAGGTTAAGAAACATTGAGCTAAAGTCGCGCCGCCTCGGGGCGGGAGGGGCTGAGAGATAATGAAAGTCGTTGCGCAGATTGCAGTGGTTGGCGTGCTGAGCGCAGCCGCGGCCGGTGGCTGGTACTATCGTGACGCATGGTTTCCCGGACAGCAGGCGAAAGCCAGCGCAACGGCGACACCGGCTCAGCGCGCGATCCCGATCGAAGCCCAGAAGGTACGTATCGGACCGATCGACGACACGATCGAAGCCGTCGGTACCGCCCTCGCCAATGAAAGCCTCACCGTTACGTCCAAGATCGCCGGTACGGTGAAGGCGATCCGCTTCGAGGAGGGGCAGCCGGTCAAGGCTGGCGCCATCCTGCTCGAACTCGAGGACCGCGAGCCGGCAGCCGATCTCGAGGCCGCAAAGGCAACGCGCGATCAGGCGAAGGCCGCGCTCGACCGCGCCAGCCGCCTGCTCACCACCGGCAACGCGCCGCAGGCTCGCGTCGACGATCTCGAAGGCGCCTATCGCGCCGCCGCCGCGCGCGTGAAAGTGATCGAAGCGCGCCTGCAAGACCTCAAGATCGTCGCGCCCTTCTCCGGCCGCGTCGGCATCCGCCGCGTCAGTCTCGGCTCGCTGATCTCCGTCGGTACCGTCATCACCACGCTCGACGACGTCGAAACCATCAAGCTCCGCTTCTTCGTTCCCGAAGCCGCGGTTTCCGCGATCCGGCCGGGCGCCACCGTGGCCGCCTCCGGCAATGCCGCTGCCGGCCGCACCTTCACGGGCACCATCGCAAGCATCGACACGCGCGTCGACGCCACGACGCGTGCCGTCGAGACCCGGGCCGAGTTCTCGAACAAGGATGGCGCCCTCAAACCCGGCATGTTTCTTACGGTGAAGCTCTCGCTCAACACGCGCGACGGCGCGCTGATCGTGCCGGAAGAGGCGGTGGTGCCGGAAGGCATTCGCCAATACGTCTACACCGTCACCGACGGCAAGGCGGTGAAGACCGAAGTCAAGCTTGGCTCGCGTCTCCCCGGCGAGGTCGAGATTCGGGAAGGCCTGAACCCGAACTCGGTCGTCGTCACCGGCGGCATCCAGAAGATCCGCGACGGCTCGCTGGTCCGCACCGGCACCTGATCTTTTAGCCCAGCAAGAGGCGCGTCCATGGTCCTTTCCGACATCGCCATCAAGCGCCCGGTCTTCGCCACGGTCATCAGCCTCGTGCTGGTGACCTTCGGGCTCTTCGCCTTCCAGCGCCTCACGGTCCGCGAATACCCGGATATCGATCCGCCGATCGTCTCGGTGCAGACCACTTACAAAGGTGCGTCCGCCAACGTCATCGAGGTGCAGATCACCCAGATCCTCGAGGACTCGCTGTCCGGCATCGAGGGCATCAAGGTGATGACGTCGTCGAGCCGCGAGGGCTCGTCGTCGATTTCGATCGAGTTCCGCATCGACCGCGCCATCGACGGCGCCACCAACGACGTCCGCGATAAGGTCGGCCGCGTGCTGTCGCGCCTGCCGGTCGACGCAGACCCGCCGGTCATCTCCAAGGTCGAGGCGGATGCCCGGCCGATCATCTGGATGTCGCTCTCCTCGGACCGCATGTCGTCGCTCGAGCTCACCGACTACGCCAAGCGCAACCTCGTCGACCGCCTCTCGAACATCAATGGCGTCGCCACCGTCCGCATCGGCGGCGAGCGGCGCTACTCGATGCGCGTCTGGCTCGACCGCCGCGAGATGGCAGCACGCGAGCTCACCGTCCAGGACGTCGAGAGCGCGCTCCGCAAGCAGAACGTCGAACTTCCCGCCGGGCGCGTCGAGTCCACACGCCGCGAGTTCACCGTCCGCACCGACACCAGCATGAAGACGCCGGAGCAGTTCCGGAACATCGTGCTCGCGGTAAAGGACGGCTATCCCGTCCGGCTTGGCGAGGTGGCCAAGGTCGAGCTCGGGCCCGAGGATTCCCGCGGCGACGTCCGCAACACCGGCAAGCCGGCGATCGGACTTGGAATCGTCAAGCAGTCCAAGGCCAACACCCTCGATGTCGCCGATGCCGCCAAGGAGATGATCAAGGTCATCACCCCTACCCTGCCGGCGGGCGTACAGATGGACGTCTCCTTCGACACCTCGCTGTTCATCGCGCAGTCGATCTACGAGGTCTTCCACGCGCTCGGCATCGCGCTCACGCTCGTCGTCGCCGTGATCTTCTTCTTCCTGCGTTCCTTCCGCGCGACCTTCATTCCGTCGATTGCGATCCCGGTCTCGATCATCGCCTCCTTCATCATCCTCTCGGCCTTCGGCTTCTCGCTGAACGTACTGACGCTGCTGGCCTTCGTTCTGGCGATCGGCCTCGTCGTCGACGACGCCATCGTCGTGCTCGAGAACATCCACCGTCACATCGAGAAGGGTGAGCCGCCGCTGCTTGCCGCCGTCCGCGGCGCCCGCCAGATCGGCTTCGCCGTGATCTCGACCACGCTCGTTCTGATCGCGGTGTTCATCCCGCTGTCGCTGCTGCCCGGCACAACCGGCCGATTGTTCAGCGAATTCGGCATCGCCGTCGCCGCCGCCGTGCTGTTCTCCGGTCTTGTCGCGCTGACGCTGACGCCGATGCTGTGCTCGAAGCTGCTGAAGCCGGTCGAGGGCGAGAGCCTCTTGCACAAGGTGACCGAGCCGATCTTCACAGGCATGACCCTGGGATATCGCTGGCTTCTGATTCGTGCGCTCAATGCGCCGGTGATCGTCGTTGCGCTCGCGGTCGTGGTCTCTGGCTCCTCCTACGTCCTGTTCAAGTCGCTGCCGCGGGAATTCGCACCGCTCGAGGACCGCGGCTACTTCTTCATCTCGGTCACCGCGCCCGAGGGCGCCTCGATCGACTACACGCGCGAGCAGGTGAGCCGCATCGAAGAGATCCTGAAGCCAATCGTCGAATCGGGCGCCGTCGAACGCGTCTTCACCAATGTCGCGCCATCCTTCGGTCGTCCGGGCGACGTCCGGCAGGCGTCGATGAACATCCGCCTCAAGCCCTGGGCCGAGCGAAAGCAGAAGCAGCAGGAGATGGTGCGCGAGCTGTTTCCGAAGCTGAACGCGCTTCCCGGCGTCCGCGCCATCGCCATCAATCCCCCCAGCCTCGGCCAGCCGGCCTTCCAGCTGCCACTCCGTGTCGTCATCGGCGGCAACACCTACGAAGAGCTGGTCGGCTGGCGCGATCTCCTCATGCAGCGGATGCGCGAGAATCCGGGCCTGCTCAACATCAATGCTGACTACGAGGAGAACAAGCCACAGTTCCGGGTCGAGATCGATCGCGCCCGGGCGGCCGACCTCGGTATCGCCATCGACGAGGTCGGCCGTACGCTCGAGACCATGCTGGGGTCGCGCAACGTCACGACCTTCTCCGACCGCGGAGAAGAATACAACGTCATCCTCCAAGCCTCGGCTGAGGATCGGTCGAAGCCAAGCGATCTCGCCAACATCTTCGTCCGTTCCCAGACGACGCGCGCGCTGGTGCCGCTGTCGAGCCTGGTCAGGCTTCGCGACCTCGCAGGCGCCAGCGAGTTCTACCGCATGGACCGGCTGCGCTCGATTACGATCTCATCAAGTCTTGCGCCCGGCTATACGCTGGCCGACGCGATCGAGTTCGTCGAGCGCACCGCGGCGATTGAACTGCCGCCCCAGGCCCGCATCAGCTATCGCGGCGAGGCGCGGGAGTTCAAGGAAAGCTCCTCGGCGATCTACTTCACCTTCGGCATAGCGCTGCTGACCGTGTTCCTCGTCCTCGCGGCGCAGTTCGAGAGCTACGTCCATCCCTTCGTCATCATGCTGGCGGTGCCGCTCGCGGTCACCGGCGCGCTCGGAACGATCATGCTCAAGGGGCTAACGCTGAACGTCTTCAGCCAGATCGGCATGATCATGCTTGTAGGCATCGTGGCGAAGAACGGCATTCTGATCGTCGAGTTCGCCAATCAGCTGAGAGATGAAGGCAAGAACATCTACGACGCCGTCCTCGGCTCCTCGGTCGCGCGATTGAGACCGATCCTGATGACCTCGATCGCGACCGCGATCGGCGCTATGCCGCTCGCCATCGCGACCGGCGCCGGTGCCGAGAGCCGTCAGGCGATCGGCACCGTCATCGTCGGCGGCGTGCTCTTCGCCACGGTGATGACGATCTTCGTCATTCCGGTCTTCTATCTCCTGCTCGCGACCAAGACCAAGGCGGCGAGCCATGTCGCCGAGGCGATCACGGCGCTGGAGAAGAAGGAGACGGTCGCCGGACCGGCTCCCGCCCATGGCGAGAAGCCGCACGGCGCTCCCCGTCCGCACCCGGCGGAATAGCGCACGGACGCTCCGGCTCGCGTGTCGGCCACGGAGACCTTCGAGACCGAAGGCTTCGACGTGGCCGCGCTCGCGCCTTATGAGCTCGACCGCGCCTACCGGCTCTGGCTGGAGGCCCGGGGCGTGGACCGGGACCTCCCGGCGCGCGCCGACATCGACATCGTTCTGCTCAAGGACCTGCTTGCCCGGCTGACGCTCTACGACGTCATCGAGGGCGGGAACGACTTCCGCTATCGCGTCCATGCGACGGAGTCGGCGGCGATCATGGGCGAGGAGCGCACTGGCCTGCGCCGGAGCGAGATCGTTCAGCCGGATAACGTACAGAATCTTTCGCACTTTCGGGAATGGTGGCTTCTTCTAGAGTGAAGGAGCAAACGATGAGCAGTGAGACTGCGATGGGCCAGGTGATCCAGATCGACGAGGCTCGGATCAGGGATCATCTGGGAGAGATGGTGCGCGGCACGGTCGAGGAGACGCTGAATGCACTCCTTGCGTCTGAGGCCGACCGTCTGTGCGGTGCGGGTCGCTATGAGCGCAGCGAAGCGCGGCAGGACAGGCGAGCCGGCAGCTACGATCGGACGCTGCAGACCAAGGCGGGAGACGTCAATCTCAAGATACCG
>VGEH01000080.1 GCA_016869375.1 Alphaproteobacteria bacterium
TTCGGCTTGGGGCGAGCCTTCAGCGCTCCCCTAAGATCGGCCGCTGGATTCCGCTCGCATCGGCCGGACGCAATGCCGTAGCGGAAGACCTGTCCGCAGGCACGCCCCACCTTATGCGCCGTCTCGACCGTGCCCCGCGCCTCCACCTTGCGCAGAAGGCCCAGGAGTTCGGGCGCGGTTACGTCTGCGATCGGCTTACGGCCGATGCCGGGAAAGATGTGCGCCTCGAAGCGCTTCAGGGTGTCGTCGTGATAGACGGCCGCCCAGCGGGGTTTCACGTTGTCGAGCCACTCCCTCGCCACCGCCTCGAAGTCGTTGGCCGCTGCTTCGGCACTCTCCCGCTTCTCCTCCTGGCGCGCGGCAGAGGGATCGGTACCGTCCACCAATTGCCGTCGTGCCTCGTCTCTCGCATCCCGAGCCTTCCTCAGCGATACATCCGGGTAGGTGCCCAGCGACAGGAGCTTCTCTTTGCCTCCAAAGCGATACTTGAGGCGCCACCACTTGCCGCCTGACGGCGTGAGCAGGAGATAAAGCCCGCGCTCGTCTGCGAGCTTCGTAGCCTTCGCGGCGGGCTTCGCCTTACGGATCAGCGTATCGGTCAGCATGTGGGGGTAACTCCGAGACGGTCAAACTTGTTACCCCCATAGTTACCCCCATTTGGGGGTAACTTCCAGCGGCGCGTCCCATACCTCACCGGACGATATCTTCCGAAAAACGGCCGATTTTACGGGCGTTTCAGGATGTCTCTGGATGTTATCGGAAGAGGATTGGCGGAAGAGAGTGGGAGTCGAACCCACGAAGAGCCGTCTTGCGACCCTTACTGGATTTGAAGTCCAGCCGCCCCACCGGGGACGATTCTCTTCCAGGCTCATCTTAGGGCGTCTCCGGCTTGCCGAACAGGTTGAGCCGGTCGGCGCGGATCTTCCTCAGATCGCCGCGCCGGACGGTGATGCCGTGGCGGTCGAAGAACTCCAGCACCTGGATCGCGACCTTGCGGCCGCTATCGACCTTGTCGCGGAAGGCGGCGGCGCTGAAAGCGCCGTCGGCGCCGGTTTTGGCGAGCTGGTCGGCGATCCTCACCATCTCGGCGACCACGGGCGTGCGGAAGAAGTGGTCATGCGCCACCTCGACCACCTGACCCATGCGAGAAAGCCGCTTCATCAAGGTGCGGATCTTGACCTCGGCCATGCCGATCTCCTGGCCGATGTCGCGTACGCGGGGCGGGCGGAAGCGGTTCTGGCCGCCCAGCATGGGGCGGATGCGAGCCCAGAGGCGCTCGTCCTCGGGCTGGAGCCGCACGGAGTGGCCCGGCAACCTGTACCAGACGCCGTCGAGGACGACTGCCTTGGCGCGCACCAATGCCTCGGCGACGGCGGCGAAGGCAGGGACGGCAAGGCGGACCGGCAGCGCCTGGCGCAGCTTCTCGACCTGGAGGCCGGGGAGCTCGGGATTTTTCTCGTGGAAGATCTTGAGCGCATCCAGCGTCTGCTGGCGGAGGCCGGTCCAGCGCTGCGCGGCGAACCCCCAGGCACCCGCTGCAACCATCGGCGCAGCGCCTTCGACGGCCGCTGCCTCATCGGCCGACAGGTTGCGCCGGCGCCGGAAGGCATCGAGATCGACGATGCCGGGATCGAGCGCGAGAAGATCCGACAGTGCCTTCGCCGGATCGGCCGTCCGCTCCGCGGCGAGCCAGGCGCGGCGCTCGGGCGTGCGGCGCCCTCTCGTCGGCGGGAAAGGATCGAGAATGTAGCCGCCGCCGAGCGTGCGCTGGGCCGACTGGTCGCGCAGCACGAATCGGTCGCCCGAGAGCGCACCGATCGGCCGGTCGAGCACGAGTTGCGCCAGCGCCTCCTCGCCCGGCGCGAGGGTGTCGCCTTCGATCAGCGCGACTCGGCCGTTGATATGCGCCGAGGCCAGATGCACATGCGCCGGAAGCCAATGACGGATCGGCTTCGCCTCGCTCTTCAGCAGCTTCAGGTGAACGTCGATCCGGTCGGTCGGCTTGTGCGCCGCCGGATCGAGGATCCAGTCGCCGCGCTGGATCGCTTCCTTGTCGATGCGCTGGCCGGCGAGGTTGAGCGCGACACGCTCTCCCGCGCGACCGGCTTCGGCCTCGCGGTTCTGCGCGCGAAGGCCGCGGATGCGGGCCTCGAGACCCGAGGGCGAGACCAGCACGGAGTCGCCGGCACGCACGCTGCCGGAGAAGACCGTGCCGGTGATCACCGTGCCGGCGCCGGCGATGGTAAAGGAGCGGTCGACAGCGAGCCGGAAGCGGCCCCTCGCGGCGCGGCGCGGCTCGGCGGCGGCGAGCTGGAGCCAGAGCGCGAGGTCTGGAACGCCGTCGCCCGTCACGGAGGAGACCGGCAGGATCTCGGCACCGGCGATCGAGGTTCCGGCGATCAGGCGCTTGATGTCGGCCGTGACATCGGCGAGGCGATCTGCGTCTACGAGGTCGCGCTTGGTAAGCGCCACGACGCCGCGCGTTAGTCCCAGAAGGTCGATGATCTGCAGATGCTCGCGCGTCTGCGGCATGACGCCGTCATCGGCGGCGACGACCAGCATCACCACGTCGATGCCGGAGACGCCGGCAAGCATGGTGTGGACGAAGCGCTCATGCCCCGGCACGTCGATGAAGCCCAGGATCTCGCCGCCCTCGATCGGCTGGTAGGCGAACCCCAGATCGATGGTGATGCCGCGGCGCTTCTCCTCGTCCAGCCGATCGGCGTCGATGCCGGTCAGCGCCTTCACCAGCGCCGTCTTTCCGTGGTCGATATGGCCGGCTGTGCCGACGATCATAGCTGGGCGACGAACGCCGCCTCGTCTTCCAGGCAGCGGAGATCGAGGATCACGGCACCGTCGGCGATGCGTCCGATGATCGGGATCGGCAGCTCGCGCAGCCGCTTGGCCAGCCTGTCGGCGCTGCCGCCTGTCGGCTCCAGCTTGAGTCCGGCACTCGGCAGATTCTCTACGGGGAGCGCGCCCGAGCCGATCTGGCTGGCGCACTCCGCGACCGAGACCGTCGCATGGGCGGACAGAGCCTGCGCGACGACCGGCGCCAGGCGCCTGGCAAGCGCCTCGATCTCGGCCTTGGGGCGGGCGAGGTGACGGATCGTCGGCAGGCGGCGGCGCAGCTTCTCGGGATCGGCGTAGAGGCGAAGCACGGCTTCGAGTGCGGCGAGCCGGATCTTGTCGAGGCGGAGCGCGCGCTTCAGCGGGTTCTTGTTGATCTGCGCGATCAGGTCGCGACGGCCGACGATCATCCCTGCCTGCGGCCCTCCCAGAAGCTTGTCGCCGGAGAAGGTGACGAGATCGGCGCCGGCGGCGATCGACTCCGCCACCGTCGGCTCGTGCGGCAAGCCATAGGGCTTCAGGTCCACCAGCGTGCCGCTGCCGAGGTCTTCCACCAGCGGCAGGCCCTTGGCCTTGGCGACGGGCGCGATCTCGCGCGCCGGAACGGAGGTCGTGAAGCCGTCGATGCGGTAGTTGCTGGTGTGCACCTTCATCAGCAGCGCGGTTTTCTCGCCGATCGCCTGCTCGTAGTCGCGCAGATGCGTGCGGTTGGTGGTGCCGATCTCGACCAGCTTCGCGCCGGCGCGCGCCATCACATCAGGGATGCGGAAGGCACCGCCGATCTCGACCAGCTCGCCGCGCGAGACCACGGCCTCCTTGCCCTTGGCCAGGGTGTTGAGCACGAGGAGGACGGCGGCAGCGTTGTTGTTGACCACGGTCGCCGCCTCGGCGCCGGAGTAGCGGATAAGCCAGGAGGCGACATGGCTGTCGCGCTCGCCGCGCTTGCCGCTGGCGATCTCGAATTCGAGGTTGGAGGGCTCGCGCATGGCAGCAGCCACCGCCTCGACTGCTTCCTCGGGCAGGAGCGCGCGGCCGAGATTGGTGTGGAGCACCGTCCCGGTCAGGTTGAAGACCCGGCGTTGCGAGGGCTGGGCAAGACGGGCGAGGCGCGCGGCGGCACCGGCCAAGGCGAGCGCTGCGGGATCGGCGCCGTCCCTCGGCGGCTTCTCCCTGAGCGCATCCAGCGCCGCCCGCAAGGCTTCCAGCGTCAGAGGTCGGCCATGGGCTGCGATCAGCGCTTGGGCGTCGGGCTGCGACAGCAGACGATCGATAGAGGGAAGGCGCGCGCGCGCGTCTGTCCCGTCTGCACCACCCGCCGACCGCTCCGCGGCACGCATCGGGCTCTTTCCCTAGGTCGCCAGCAGGAACGGATTGGCGGAGGCGCGTTCCCAGCCGCCCTCGGCGAGCATCAGGTCGAGACCGGTGGTAGCGATGTCGTCGGCCATTGGGTCGAGGCCCAGTTCCTTCTCCGTCGAGAGGATCTTCACGTATCCATGGCAGGTGTCGCAAGTCTCGCCGCGGACCGGCTGCTGCGTGTCCTCGATCCCGTGATAGGCGATGCCCTCCGTCGAGCCGCACGCGGCGCATTTGATGCGGACATAGTTCCAGGATGAGGCGCAGAGGCGGCAGTGCAGATAGCGGGTGGATTGGCCCTCGCTCGCCGGCCCCATCATGCTCACCAACGGCGCCTGGGCGCAGACGGGGCAGCGCTTGCCTTCGTCGAAGGCCTGGAACCCGTCGGCCGTCAGCATGCTGGCGGCAGCCGCCCAGCGCACCTGCAGGGCGGCGGCGATGAACACGGCGGCGCCGCGGGATGTCTCCGGCACATCGTCGGATAGGACGGCGCGAGCGCGACCGTCGAGGACCGCCGCCGGCTCCGCGCCGAGATCGGCAATCACCTGTCGTGTCTGCTCGGGTATCTCGCCGGCGGCGACGGACTTCAGGATCGCCTGCAGCACGTCCCGCCAATGGGTGCCATCGAGAAGCCCATCGCCGGCGAACGGCGGCATTGCGTCCCTCTTGGCGGCCTCGATCTCCTCGACGTCCGGAAGGCCGCCGGGCTTCAGCGCGCGCAGCGACTCCGCTTGCGCTTCCGCGAGGCGGCTCATGAAGCGGAGGAAATCCTCCATCGGATGGCCGCCGGCGAGCGCTGCGAAACGCGCCGCGCGGCGGCGAAACAGCGTCGTGATGTCCGGCAAACGGAGAAAGGCCGCCGAAGCGGCCTTTCCGATATCGACGGGATCGGCGATCGGGGCTTTAGTCGTCATTGGTCAGCTTGGCGACCTCTTCCTTCAGCCATTTCCGGTGATGGCGCCAAGCCCATCCGCCGGTGACGGAACCGCGTGTCATGGCCCGCACCGTACCGCGCACCCAGATCGCCGCATAGATGTGGATGATGACGATGACGATCATGCCGGAGGCCGCCAGCGCGTGCGCGACGGCTGCGAGCCGCTTCTGGTCGATCGTCGTGTACTGGGCGAAGTAGGTGTCCCACAGCACGATGCCGGAGAGGAACAGCACGATGATCGACAGCGACATGCCCCAGAAGACGAGCTTCTGGCCGGCATTGTAGCGGCCGACCTCCGGCAGATTCTCCTCCTTGTTGTTCACCACATCGCCGACGCGCTGCATCCACTTGGTGTCTTCGCGCTCCCAGAAATTGTAGCGGACGAAGCGGACGAACAGGCCACCGAAGGTGATGAGCACGGCGACGCCGAGCCAGGGATGCACCGCGCGCGTCTCGGGCCCGCCGCCGAACAGCCCGGTCAGGAAGAACAGGCCCGGATGGAAGAGCGCGAGCCCGCTGATCGCCAGCAGGATCAGGATGATCGCGTTGGCCCAGTGGTTGACGCGCGCGCCGCCCGTGTAGCGGGCGAGGATGTTCTTGTCCTCGTCTTCGCTCATGGCCGATCCCCGGAGAGGCGCTTGGCCGCCTCCTCATCCTTGCGCTCGACCTCGTTCGGCCCCTTGGTCACATAATGGAAGAAGCCGAGAAGCGCGGTCAGGCCGAAGCCGAATAGCGCCACGTCCTTGAAGCCGCCCTTCCAGAACTGCACCAGCGGGCTGATCTTGGGATCCTTGGGCAGGTCGGAATAGAGCTGCGGCTGGTCGTTGTGGTGCAGCACGTACATGACATGCGTGCCGCCGACGCCCGGCGGGTCGTAGAGCCCGGCGTTCTGGTAGCCGCGCTCCTTCAGGTCGGCGATGCGGCCATCGGCGTGGACCTTCATCTCCTCCTTGGTGCCGAAGTAGATCGCCTGGGTCGGGCACGCCTTGGCGCAGGCGGGAGCCTGGCCGACCGAGACGCGATCCGAGCACAGCGTGCACTTGTAGGCCTTGTTGTCGGCCTTGGAGATGCGCGGGATGTTGAAGGGACAGCCCTTCACGCAGTACCCGCAGCCGATGCAGTTCTCCGAGATGAAGTCGACGATACCGTTCTGGTACTGGACGATCGCGCCCGGGGCCGGGCAGGCCTTGAGGCAGCCCGGATCGTCGCAATGCATGCAGCCGTCCTTGCGGATCAGCCACTCGAGGTTCCCCTTGTTGTCGAACTCGGTGAACCTCATCAGCGTCCAGGTCTTGTCGGTCAGGTCATGCGGGTTCTCGTAGAGCCCGATATTGATCCCGACCTCCTCGTGCAGGTCGTTCCACTCGTAGCACGCCGCCTGGCAGGCCTTGCAGCCGATGCACTTGGAGACGTCGATGAGCTTGGCGACCTCGATCGAGGAACGCACTGAAGGCGGCGTCTCGGTGGTTGCCGAGCGCCGCTTGATGTCGAGCGATTGCAGCGTTGCCATGGCTTCCTCCCCTTACGCGACCGGCGGCGAGATGCGCTCAATATCGACGAGGAACGCCTTGTACTCAGGCGTCTCGATATTGGCGTCGCCGACATAGGGAGTAAGCGTATTGGCGCCGAATCCTTTCTTGGTGGCCCCGACGAAGCCCCAGTGGAGCGGGATGCCGACGATGTGGACGGGCTTGCCGTCGCACACCAGCGGCTTGATCCGCTTGGTCACCACCGCCTTCGCCTTGATGGCGCCGCGGTTGGATCGCACGCGGACCCAGTCACCCTTGGAGATGTTCTTCTCCTTGGCGAGCTCCTCGGAGATCTCGACGAACAGCTCCGGCTGCAGCACGGCGTTGACCGGCACGTGCTTTGACCAGAAGTGGAAGTGCTCGGTCAGCCGGTAGGTGGTGGCCGCCAGCGGGAAGTCGGAGGCCTTGCCGAACACCTCCATGTCGGCCTTGAAGACGCGGGCGACCGGATTGCCGACGATCTTCGGCGCGAGCGGGTTGGCGATCGGGCTCTCGAACGGCTCGTAGTGCTCCGGGAAGGGCCCGTCGCGCATCATGCCGCGGGTGAAGAGCCTCGCCACGCCCTCCGGATTCATGATGAAGGGCATGGTGCCGGCGGTCGGGTTGACCGCGACGCCGAAGTCCGGGACGTCGAAGCCGCCCCAGGCCCGGCCGTTCCACTCGATCAGCCGCTTCCTGTGGCTCCACGGCTTGCCGTCCTTGTCGGCGGAGGCGCGGTTGTACAGGATCCGGCGATTGGCCGGCCACGAGAAGGCCCAGTTCGGGAAGAGGCCGCGATCGGCGGGATCGTTCGTGTCGCGCCTCGCCATCATGTTGCCGGCATCGGTGTAGACGCCGGTGTAGATCCAGCAACCCGCGGCGGTCTTGCCGTCGTCGCGCAGAAGCGCGAAGGCGGGCATCTGCTGTCCGGCGCGGAGCACGATCCGGGTCGGATCGGCCGCGTCGGGCACGTCCTCGAGGACCTTGCCGTTGATCTCCTTGGCGAGCTCCTCGGCGAGCGGTTTATCCGGATCGATGTAGGGCCAGGTCAGGTTCAGGATCGGATCGGGGAACGCCCCGCCGTCCTTGGCGTACATGGCCCTCATGCGCCGGTAGAGCGACGCCATGATGTCGATGTCGGTCTTGGCCTCGCCCGGCGGCTCCGCCGCCTTCCAGTGCCACTGGATCCAGCGCGAGGAGTTGGTGAGAGAACCGTCCTCTTCCGCGAAGCACGAGGTCGGCAGCATGAACACCTCGGTCTGGATCTTGGTCGGATCCACATCGTTGTGCTCGCCGTGGTTCTCCCAGAAGGCGGCGGTTTCCGTCTTCAGGGGATCCATGACCACCAGCCACTTCAGCTTGGTCAGCGCCTCGGTCAGCTTCTTCTTGTTCGGGAACGAGAGAAGCGGATTGAAGCCCTGGCAGAAGTAGCCATTGACCTTGCCCTGGTGCATCAGCTCGAAGGCGCGCAGCACGTCGTATACGACGTCGAGCTTTGGCAGATAGTCGTAGGCCCAGTCGTTGTCCTTGGTCGCCGCTGCGCCGAACATCGACTTCTGGAAGCTGACGAAGAATTTGCCGTAGTTCTGCCAGAAGCTGGTCTGGTTCGGGCGCATCGGCTTGAACTGCCGCGAGCGCATGTAGGTCGCGTAGTCGGGCTCGCGGTCGTTCGCCAGAGTCAGGTAGCCCGGGATGAGGTTGCTCATCAGCCCGAGATCGGTGAGGCCCTGGATGTTCGAATGCCCGCGCAGCGCGTTCATGCCGCCGCCGGGGATGCCGATGTTACCGAGCAGCAGCTGGACCATCGCCATCGCGCGGATGTTCTGGCTGCCCTTGGCGTGCTGCGTCCAGCCGAGCGCATACATCGAGGTGTGCGAGCGCTCGGGCGTGCCGGTGGAGGCGATCATCTCCCACGCCTTCACCATCTTGTCCTTGGGCGATCCCGTGATGCGGGAGACCATGTCGACGGTGTAGCGGGTGTAGTGCTGCTTCATGAGCTGGTAGACGCAGCGCGGGTCCTGCAAGGTCGGATCGACCTTGGCCATTCCCTGCTCGTCGAGCTCGTAGTCCCATTCGGCACGGTTGTAGTCGCGCCGCTGCTCGTCATAGCCGACGAAGAGCCCGTCCTTGAAGCCGTAGCCCGGCTTCACGATGAACGCCGCGTTCGTATAGAGCGCGACGTACTGCTTCTGGGTCTTGTCGTTCTCGAGGATGTAGTTGATCAGCCCGCCGAGCCAGGCGATGTCCGAGCCCTGCCGGATCGGGCAGTAGAGATCGGAGACCGCCGCCGAGCGCGTGAAGCGCGGATCGACGACGATCAGCTTGGCCTTGTTATGGGCCTTTGCTTCGGTAACCCATTTGAACCCGCAAGGATGCGCTTCGGCGGCGTTGCCGCCCATGATGGTGATGACATCGGCGTTCTTGATGTCATTCCAGCCATTCGTCATCGCGCCTCGACCGAACGTAGGGGCCAGACTGGCCACCGTGGGTCCGTGTCAGACTCTTGCTTGGTTGTCGAAGACGACCATCCCCGACGAGCGCACGACCTTGTAGGTCATGAAGGCCGTCTCGTTCGAGGTGGCCGAGGCCGCGAGGAAGCCCACGGTAGGCCAGCGGTTGACGGTGACGCCGTCGGAATTCTTCGCGACGAAATTCTTGTCGCGGTCTTCCTTCATCAGCTTTGAGATGCGGTCGAGCGCGAACTCCCAGCTGACGCGCTTCCACTCGCGCGAGCCCGCGGTGCGGTGCATCGGGTACTTCACACGGGTCGGCGACTTGATGAAGTCGAGGAGGGATGCTCCCTTCGGGCAGAGCGTGCCGCGGTTCACCGGATGATCCGGATCGCCTTCGACATGGATGATCTCGGACTTGGCGTTCTTGGCGCGATCACCCTGCGTGTAGAGGATGACTCCGCAGCTCACCGAGCAGTAGGGACACGTGTTCCGTGTCTCGGTGGCTCGGGCGAGCTTGAACGGACGGACCGAGGCAGCGACGGCCTCGCCCGAGCCGAAGCCCAGCGCCGCCAGCGAGGAACCGGCCAGCCCGGTCCCTGTCAGGCGGAAGAATCCACGCCGACTTAATGTCATGGGTGTTCCTCCTCCGGACCAAGGTGTCGGGCCCCCGCCCGCGCCTCGGCATTTTTTGTGGCGGAATACTCTACCGTCGAATGCTTCTCGCGATCAATCACAGGACGCGGCGCAATTTTCTTAGCAACTAAGCTAATCGACTGATTTGCAATGTATACTGACCGGACGTGCGCGAATGAACCGGCTGCCCTCGGAGCGCGCCAAGCGAGCTGAAGGGCAGCGAATCCTATCGGGCGCGCGCGGACAGGACGGCGTGGGCGAGATCCGAGGCCGAAACCCCAGGCAGATCGAGCGCCAGGGCGCCGACGGCGATCGAGACGTCGGAGGCGAAAGTCGCCGCCGGATCCAGCTCCAACCCGGCGAGGCGCCGCGCTAGCCGTTCGAGGCCGTCGGCGGGAAGGCAGGTGACGTCGCCCGTCAATTCCAGGGTCTCGATCCGGCCATCCTTCTCCAGGAGCCGCGCGCTGATCAGCCCGCCCGGAGTTCGCCGGTCACCCTCCGTCACGTGGACGCCCTCAGCGATCTTGAAACCGCCGGCGACGAGCTTGCGCCCGAGGCGATGCGTCCAGGCGGGATCGGCGTGGCGTGCCGCCGCTTCCGCGATCGCCGCGGCTTCGGCCGGCTGCGGCTGGTCCGTGACCGGATCCACGCCCAGCATCGCCGCGGAGCGAGCGAGGAACAGCGATTTGAGTCGCTCGCGCGAGGGCAGCACGTCGAGCTGCTCGCGCATCGTCGTCACGTGGTCGGCGAGGCTGCGGCGGAGCAGGTCGCGAAAGGCGGAATCGGGCACCCTGAGGCTCATCGCCATGGTCTCGCGGTCGAAATCGAGGAGAAAACTGCCGGCGACGACGATCGCGGCGCCGACCTCGGCCGCGGCGGTTGCGCCCAGCTTGCGGCCGCCGCTTGCCTGGATGTCGTTCAGGGGCCGGTAGTCGGCGACGAGGCCGAGCGCGGCATAGGTTCGGAGCACGGGCTCGATGAAGCGCGGGAACAATCGCTCGGCCCGCTCCGGCACCAACGCGCGGGGGAAGATGAAGTGGAAGTAGAGCTGATTGCGGTCGATGAGCACGGCGCCGCCGCCGACCTCGCGCCTCAGGACGGCGACGCCGTGCGTGCGGCAGTAATCCTCGTCGATCTCCCGGGAGAGGTCCTGGTTGGCCCCGACCGAGACGTAGGGCGAGGAGGGATTGCAGAGCGTCAGCACCGGCTCGGAGGCGGGGGCCATCGTCGCAGCGATCCCGTAGGGAATGGCATGGGAGGCGATCGGGGAGCATTCGCCCTGGTCGATGACGCGGAGCCGCACGGCTTCTCCTGATTGATTGTCGCGGGCTTCCGCCCGATCATCGACCTGTGCCGAAGAAGCTCATCATCGTGATGATCAACACCGATCCCCGCAATGGCGAGGAGCTCGGGGCGCCCTTTCACCAGGCCGCTGCCGCGGCAGCCCTCGATTACGAGGTCCAGGTGGTCCTGATGGCGACGGCGGGCCGGCTTCTTCGCAAAGGCGTTGCCGCCGGGCTCACCATGAAGCCGGGTGGTGCGGTAACGGTCTACGATCTGATGCGCCAGGCCCACGATGCCGGCGCCCGCTTCTACGGCTGCCCCGCCAACCTCGAATTGTTCGACATGACCGAAGCCGACCTGATCCCGGAATGCGCCGGGCTGATCGGCTCGGCCAATCTGATGCGCCAGGTGATGGAGGACGATGTGCGCGTCCTGACGTACTGAGAATGGCAAACGCGCGCGGCTGTGCGGTCCCCGACGACCGGCTCTACGAGACCGAGAACATGCTGTGGTACCGGCGCCGCGACGACGGGCTGGTTGCGGTCGGCATCACGGCGGTGGCCGTCGCCATGGCACGCAAGGTCATCGCGATCACGCCGAAGCGGTCCGGCAGACCGATCGAGGCCGGACAGGCGGTCGCCGTGGTGGAGTCAGGCAAGCTTGTCGCCTCGGCGCGCACGCCCTTTGCCGCCGACGTGGTCGAGAGCAACGAGGATCTGCTCGACCGCCCGGACGCGGTCAACCGAGACCCCTATGGCACCTGGGTGGTGATCCTCCGCTTCGCCGACTGGGAGTCGGTGAGGGCGCGGCTCGTGGACGCCGACGCGGCGGCGACGGCCTTCGAGCGGCGCATGGAGGAGGAGAACTTCAAGGGCTGCGAGGCGCCCTGAACGGCGCCGGGCGCTACTCGGCTGCGACCTGCGGCGTCTTCTCGTGCTTCACCGACGCGCCACCCTCGAGGAAGGTGCGGTGGAGGACCTGGGCGGTCGATCGGTGGATCAGGTGCGACAAGCCTTCGAGCGATCTGCCGAACTGACTGAAGTACTGCTCCAGATTTCGGCGCTGCAGGTCGTCGTGGCCGATCAAGAAGGTCTGCGGCTCGGCCTGCCACAGCGCGAGCGGATCCATCTCGAAGCCGTTGTGCCAGAGCGTGGCGAAGTCGAAGTGCAGATCGAGTGTGAAGGTGCGGTCGATATCGAGCGGGCTTGACTTGATCGCCAGCATCACTTCGCGTAGCTCGCTTATGTACTGTCCGACTTTCGGGTTGCTCCGCATCTGCTCGGCGAGCCGGTCTTCGACGGCCTTGGTCATGATGTCGACGACATCCTCGAGATGCGTCGCCATGCCGAGGGTGCGGTACATGTAGACTTGGTTCGTGCCGTACTTGCCGGCGCGATAGCCTGCGAGCGCCTCGGGCGTTGCCAGGAAGGCGAGGATCGATGCCTCGTCGTCCCAGAAGTTCCGTTCCTCGTCGGCGCGGTAGTCCTCGTAGAGCTTGCGCAGCGGGCTGTCGGGCCGGGTCGCGAGCTCGTGGATGACCAGGATGAGGTCCGAGCGCTTGATGCCGAACTGAGCCGCGAACTGATAGAGCTCCGAGAGGATGCTGCCGTTGTTGAAGATCGACACGGTCATGTCGAACCAGCGGCACTCCTGGTAGTCGGCGAAGGGCATGGTGCGGTTGGCGACGCAGATCTCGTTGTACTCGAAGACAGTGTGCGTCTTGCCGTAGATCCGGTACTCGCCGAAGCAGCGCGGCATGACCCGGTACTTGGTCACGTACTGCCACTCGTTCCGGACGTCGGCATCCGCCGCCTCGGTTCCGGGCAGCGGGACGAACTGGTGATTGTTGATGTCCTGGATGCCGGCATCGAGCATGTCGCAGATCGACTTGATGTGCTTCTGCTTGGAGTCGCCGGGCAGGCAGAGAATGATCTCGGAGAAGCTGGTCGAGTTGTTCGTCTTCGACTGCTTCGCCATGGTGACGATGGCGTCGAAGGCGATGTTGGTGCGCTTGATCAGCTTGAGCACCTCGGCATCGGTCGATTGGATCGAGGCGCCGACGACCATGCTCTCCTTGAGGATCGAGGCCATCTCGATCACGCGCTGCTTCTGGTTCTTGGCGGTCGCGGTGTTGACGATGCGCGGCCAGCCCTTCTGCTCCTTCATGCGCGCAAAGGTGCGGGCGGTGTCGATGTCGCCGGGGAACATGCCCCAGTTGAGGTCGGCCAGCGTGATGTTGGGGACGTTCACCCGCTCGAAGATGTACTCGAGCTCGGCATCGATGCGCTTCTGGCTGAAGCGCTTCGTCTTGCTCATGTACTCGAGGCCGTCATGGCAGAAGGTGCAGGAGTAGGGGCACCCCCGCGAGGTCTGCACCATCGGCGTCAGCTTGCCGTCGAAGAACTGATCCATTAGCCCTGTCAGGAAGGGCGAGGGGATCGACTCGTCCAGATCGAGCAGGCGCGCCGACATGTCGGTCCGCACGAAGCGTCCGCGGTCGAAGAAGCGGAGGCTGGGCAAATCATGCCGCTCGGCCTTCACCTTTCCGATGTCGTGGGACGCGGCGACGAGGGCCTCGGCCAGCTCGATGAAGGGCTGCTCGCCTTCGCCATCGACGAAGAAATCGATCTCCGGCCGCTCCCTGAGCCAAAGTTCCTGCTCCTTGGCGTTGACCGGGAAATGTGGCCCGCCAAAGACGGTCGCGACCTCGGGGTGGTGCTTCTTGATCTCCCGGGCGTAGAGCTCCTGGAGCTTCGCATTCCACATGTAGCTGGAGAACGCGGCGATGTGAGGCGTGTTCTCATCCAAGTAAGCGGAAAGTTCTGCTGGGTACTTCAGTAGACGAAAATCAATATTGGCGCCGAAATGTTTGATAGCCGTGGCGGCAATATAGGAGACGCCCAAAGGGAAATTGTATGCAGGAATCCCGACGTCACTATGCGTCAGATCGATAAAGGCAACCTTCAACATACCGACCCCGATCCCCGCTCCGAGGAATTACTCGAATTCCTGCGCACTCGATGGGCTGCCGATACCCGTTCCGGGCCGGCAACGTTATTAGCACGGACAGCCACGCGCTCCAAATACGTGGCTCCCCGCCCAAAGACTGTGCAACCGCCGGGCCAGCGGCGTTCAGAGCGGTTTGCGGATCAGCCGGGCGAGCTCGCCGACCACGCCGCGGCGGAAGGTGAGCACGCAGATCACGAAGATCACGCCCTGGATCACCAGGACCCAGGAGCCCATGTGGGCGAGATAGGTTTCGAGTGTGATGACGATGAAGGCGCCGACGATCGGGCCGAAGACGGTGCCGAGGCCGCCGAGCAGCGTCATCAGAACCACCTCTCCCGACATCTGCCAGGTGACGTCGGTGAGCGAGGCGAGCTGGAAGACGATCGCCTTGGTCGCGCCCGCAAGGCCGGCCAGTCCCGCCGACAGCACGAAAGCGAGCAGCTTGTACTGGTCGACGCGGTATCCGAGCGAGATCGCGCGCGGCTCGTTCTCGCGGATCGCCTTCAGCACCTGGCCGAAGGGCGAGTGGATCGTCCGGTAGATCAGGAGGAAGCCGGCGGCGACGATCGCCAGCACGACGTAGTAGAGCGTCATCATGTCGGCGAGGTTGAAGACGCCGAAGAGGCGTCCGCGCGGGATCGCCTGGATACCGTCCTCGCCGCCGGTGAAGGGCGCCTGCAGGCAGAAGAAATAGACCATCTGCGCCAGCGCCAGCGTCGTCATGGCGAAGTAGATGCCCTGTCGGCGGATGGCGATGGCGCCGACGACGAGCCCGAGCGCCGCGGCGACGAGGGCGCCGAAGAGGATCGCAAGCTCCGGCGGCAGGCCCCAGACCTTGGCCGCGTGGCCCGTCGCGTAACTGGCCATGCCAAGGAACATCGCATGCCCGAAGGAGAGCAGCCCGACATAGCCGATCAGGAGATTGAAGGCGGCGGCGAAAAGCGCGAAGCACAGCGCCTTCATCAGGAAGATCGGATAGACGACGAAGGGAGCGACGAGCCCGAGCACTCCGAGGCCGATCATGACGCGGTGCTGGAAGCCGATCATTGCACGCGTCCGAAAAGCCCGGCGGGCTTGATCAGCAGGACGATCGCCATGATCACGAAGATCACGGTCGACGAGGCCTCCGGATAGAACACCTTGGTCAGGCCTTCGATGATGCCGAGGCCGAAGCCGGTGACGATGGCGCCCATGATCGAGCCCATGCCGCCGATCACCACGACGGCGAAGACGATGATGATGAGGTTGGACCCCATCAGCGGGCTCACCTGGTAGATAGGCGCGGCGAGCACGCCGGCGAAGGCGGCAAGCCCGACGCCGAAGCCGTAGGTGAGCGTGATCATGCGCGGCACGTTGATGCCGAAGGCCTGGACCAGCGCGGGATTCTCGGTCGCCGCGCGAAGATAGGATCCGAGCTTGGTGCGCTCAATCAGGAACCAGGTGGCGAGGCAGACCGCGAGCGAGACGACGACGACCCAGGCCCGGTAGTTCGGCAGGAACATGAAGCCCAGATTCTGGCCCCCGGTCAGCTCCTGCGGGATGCGATAGGGAAGGCCCGAGGAGCCGAACTCGTTCTGGAACAGGCCCTGGATGATCAGCGCGAGACCGAAGGTCAGCAGCAGGCCGTAGAGATGGTCGAGCTTGTAGAGATGTCTCAGCATCAGCCGCTCGATCACGACGCCGGTCGCCCCGACGATGACCGGCGCCAGCAGCAGCGACCACCAATAGCCGAGGCCGCCATACTGCAGCAGGAAATAGGCGGCAAAGGCGCCCATCATGTACTGGGCGCCATGCGTGAAGTTGATGATGTTGAGCATGCCGAAGATGACCGCGAGGCCGAGGCTCAGCATGGCATAGAAGGCGCCGTTGATCAGGCCGAGCAGCAGCTGGCCGAACAATGCCTGCGGTGGGATGCCGAAGAAGTCCATGGCGAGGAGCATCCTCTCCCGCGCCGAGGCGGGAGAGGATGGAGATGCAGGAGGCTACTTCTTCACCAGCGAGCAGCCGCCTTCGGCCAGCGGACGGAAGGCTTCCGCCGCCGGAATGGTGCGGACCGTCTTGTAGTAGTCCCACGGTCCCTTGGACTCGGCCGGGGCCTTCGCCTCGAACAGGAACATGTCGTGGATCTTGCGGCCGTCCTCGCGGATGACGCCCTTGCCGAACAGCGGGTCGTCGGTCGGCAGCTCCTTCATCTTGGCAACGACCTTGGCGCCGTCATCGGTCTTGATCTGCTCGACCGCCTTCAACATGTGCAACACGCTGGCATAGACGCCGGCATGGATCATGGTCGGCTGGTTGCCCTTGACCTGCGGCGCCAGGCGCTTGGCGAAGTCGCGGCTGGCGTCGTTGCGGTCCCAGTAGAAGGACTCGGTGAACTGCAGTCCCTGTGCGGTCTGCAGGCCGAGCGCGTGGATGTCGGTGACGAAGATCAGCAGGCCGGCGAGCTTCTGCCCGCCCTTGGAGATGCCGAACTCGCCCGCCTGCTTGATCGAGTTGATGGTGTCGCCGCCGGCATTGGCGAGCCCGATGACCTTGGCCTTGGAGGCCTGGGCTTGCAGCAGGAAGGACGAGAAGTCAGGCGTCGACAGCGGGTGGCGCACGGCGCCGACGACGCGGCCGTTGGCGGCCTTCACCACGGCGCCAACCTGCGCCTCGAGGTCGTGGCCGAAGGCGTAGTCGGCCGTCAGGAAGTACCAGCTGTCGCCGCCGGCCGCGACGATCGCCTTGGCGGTGCCGTTGGCGAGCGCCCAGTTGTCGTAGGTCCAGTGCACGGTGTTCGGCGAGCAGGCATTGCCGGTGAGCGCCGCCGAGGCCGCGCCGGAGACGAGGAAGACCTTGTTCTTCTCTTTCACGATCTCGTTGACCGCGAGCGCGACCGACGAGGTCGGCACGTCGGCGACGACGTCGACGCCGTCGCGGTCGAACCACTGGCGCACCAGGGCCGAGCCGACATCGGGCTTGTTCTGGTGGTCGGCGAAGACGATCTCGACCTTGATGCCTTTGGCCTCGGCCTTGAAGTCCTCGACCGCCATACGCGCGGCGACGACGGAGCCCTGGCCAGTCACGTCGGCATAGAGGCCCGACTGGTCGTTGAGAACGCCGATCTTGAGCACGCCGCCCGAGAGCTGGGCGTGGGCGGTGCCGATCATGCCGGCCAGCGCCAATGCGGTGAGAGCAGTCTTGAGCTTCATTTGGACGTTTCTCCCTTGGTAAGGATGATCGAACTCATACGCCTAGATACGCTTCGATGTCGGTACGCCTTTGGTCGAGATCGGCGATCGCGATCTCGTCGACGATGCGGCCATGCTCCATGACGTAGAAGCGGTCGGCGACCTCGGCGGCGAAGCGGAAATTCTGCTCGACCAGAAGAATGGTGAAGCCCTTCGCCTTGAGCTCGCCGATGCAGGCTCCGATCTGCTCGATTATGACGGGCGCCAGGCCCTCGGTCGGCTCGTCGAGCAAGAGGAAGCGCGCGCCGGTGCGAAGGATGCGCGCGATCGCCAGCATCTGCTGCTCGCCGCCGGAGAGCTTGGTGCCCTGGCTGCGCAGACGCTCCTTCAGGTTCGGGAACAGCCGGAAAATGTCGTCGAGCCCCATGCCGCCGTCGGCCAGGGCGGGCGGCAGCATCAAATTCTCCTCGACGTCGAGCGAGGCGAAGATGCCGCGCTCCTCGGGGCAGAAGGCGAGGCCGAGCCGGGCGATGCGGTGCGATGGCAGCCGGATCAGCTCCTCGCCGCCATAGGCGACCGACCCGCGACGATCGGCGATCATGCCGACCACCGACTTGAGCGTCGTCGTCTTTCCGGCGCCGTTGCGGCCGATCAGCGTCACGACCTCGCCGGCGCGCACCTCGAGGTCGACGCCGTGCAGGATGTGGGACTCGCCGTAGAAGGCGTGCAGCCCGGCAACCTTGAGCATCGTCTCAGGCATGATGGCCGCTGCCCATATAGGCCTGGATCACGCGCTGATCGCGGCTGACCTCGGCATAGGGACCTTCGGCGAGGATCTCTCCCCGCTGCAGCACGGTGATGCGGTCGGAGAGGTTGGCGACGACCTTCATGTTGTGCTCGACCATCACCACGGTTCGGTTCGCCGCGACCTGACGGATGAGCTGCGCCGTGCGCTCGATGTCCTCGTGACCCATGCCGGCCATCGGCTCGTCGAGCAGCATCACCTCGGGTTCGAGCGCGAGCGTGGTCGCGATCTCCAGCGCGCGCTTGCGGCCATAGGCCAGCTCGACCGCCGCGGTGTCGCGAAACGCCGAGAGACCCACCGCCTCCAGAAGCTCGGAGGCGCGATCGTTCAGCACCTCGAGCGTGCTTTCCGGACGCCAGAAGTGGAAGGAGGTATCGAGCTTCCGCTGGAGCGCGACGCGCACATTCTCCAGCGCCGTCAGATGGCCGAACACCGCCGAGATCTGGAAGGAGCGCACCATGCCGGCGCGCGCGATGTCGGCGGCGCGGGCACGCGTGATGTCGGCACCCTTCAATCGGATGCGGCCGCGGGTCGGGCTCAGGAATTTGGTCAGAAGGTTGAAGACGGTGGTCTTGCCGGCGCCGTTCGGTCCGATCAACGCATGGATCGAGCCCTTGCGGATTCTCAAGGAGACCCCCTTGACCGCAACGAAGCCCGAAAACTCCATCGTGAGGTCCTCGGTCTCGAGGACGATCTCCGACATGCCCTGTGCGCTCCCAGCCGGCTCTTATGACCGGTCTTGGGATGACTATATCGGCGGAGGGCGAGCGCGACTACCCGTGCGAGCGTGACTTCTACATCTGCCCAGAAAAGTGGCAGGCGGCGCGATGGCCCGGCCGGTGCTCGGTGAGCGGCGGCTCGATCTCGGCGCAGATCCCCTGCGCGATCGGGCAGCGCGTGCGGAAGCGGCAGCCCGAGGGCGGTGCGACCGGGCTCGGCGGCTCGCCGGTCAGGCGGATGCGCTCACGCTGCCTCTCGACCGCGACGTCCGGGATCGGGGCGGCGGAGATCAGCGACTTCGTATAGGGGTGCAGCGGCTCGGCGAAGAGATCGCGGGCGGCCGCCACCTCCATCACCTTGCCGAGATAGAGCACGACGATGCGGTCGGAAACCTGCCGCACCACGGCGAGGTCGTGCGCGATGAAGAGGAAGGTGAGGCCGAGGCGCTGCTGCAGCCCGACGAAGAGGTTGATGATCTGGGCGCGGATATTGACGTCGAGGGCCGAGATCGGCTCGTCGGCGATGATCAGCTCGGGCTCGACCGCGAGGGCGCGGGCGGTGCCGATGCGCTGGCGCTGGCCGCCGGAGAACTCGTGCGGATAGCGTTCGGCGGCGCGTGTCGGCAAGCCGACCATGTCCAGCAGCTCACCGACGCGCCTGTTCGCTTCGGCCTGGCTGCGGACCAGCCGGTGGAAGCGAAGCGGCTCCGACAGGATCTGGCCGACCGTCATCCGTGGATTCAGTGACGCGTACGGGTCCTGGAAGATCATCTGGATGCGGCGGCGAAGCGGACGCAGCACGCGGCGATCTGCGGTTGCCAGATCGACATCGCCGAAGCGGATCGAGCCGGAGGTCGGCTTCTGGATGCGCGTGATCAGCCGCGCGATGGTCGACTTGCCGGATCCCGACTCGCCGACGAGGCCGATGGTCTCGCCGCGGCGGATATCGAGATCGACGCCATCGACGGCGTGCACGACCCTGCGCGGCGCGAAGAAGGCGTCACGGCGCAGCGGATAGTGCTTCACCACGTTGCGGAGCGAGAGGATCGGTTGGCCTGATTCCGGCGCCGTTGCGGCCGCCGTTGCCGGTGCGGCCGGCTTGAGGAGGCTTTCGCCCGCCTGCGTCACCCAGCAGCGCGCGCGACGTCCGTCCTCGACCGGCAGGAGGTGCGGATGCTCGCCGCATTTCTCGACGGCGAAAGGGCATCGCGGGCGGAAACGGCAGCCCGAGGGCGGCTGCGACGGATCGGGCGGCATCCCCTCGATCGCGGTCAGCCGCTTGTCCGCCGGCGGTTCCTGGTCGAGGCGCGGCACCGCATTCAGCAGCGCCCAGGTGTAGGGATGGCGGGGATCGGCCAGCAGGGACTCCGCCGGTCCCTCCTCGACCACTTCTCCCGCATACATCACCAGCACGCGCTCGCAGACATTGGCGATGACGCCGAGATCGTGGCTGATGAGCAGGACGGCGGTGCCGAACTCGCGGTTGAGCGTCTTCAGCAGGTCGAGGATCTGCGCCTGGATGGTGACGTCGAGCGCCGTGGTCGGCTCGTCGGCGATCAGCAGGCTCGGATTGTTGGCGAAGCCCATCGCCAGCATGACGCGCTGGCGCATGCCGCCGGAGAACTCGTGCGGATACCCGGCGACGGCGCGCTCCGGCGCGTTGATGCCCATGCGCGCCAGCAGGTCGATGCCGTGCTTGAGCGCCTCCGCCTGGCTCTGCTTGCCATGCGCCAGCATGCCTTCGACGAGCTGCTTCGAGATACGCAGCACCGGGTTCAGCGAGGTCAGCGGATCCTGGAAGATCATCGCGATCTCGCCGCCGCGAAGCTTGCGGATCTCGTCCTCGTCGAGCGTGGCTAGATCCTGGCCGCGGAAGGCGATGCGGCTGCCTTCGCCGAGGCGGGCATTGTCGGCGAGGAGGCGCAGGATCGAGAGCGCGGTCACGCTCTTGCCCGATCCGGACTCGCCGACGATGCCGACGGTCTCGCCGGCCTTCATCTCGAAGCTGACGCCTTCGACGGCGCGGACCGGGCCGGCATCGGTCAGGAACTCGGTCCGGAGGTTCCGGACCTCGAGCAGCGGCGCAGTCTCGTTCATTGCCGGCGCGACTTCGGATCGAGCCAGTCGCGGATGCCGTCGCCGAGGAAGTTGAACCCGACGACCACCGAGAGGATGGCGAGGCCGGGGAATGTCGCAACCCACCACTGGTCGACCAGCTCGCGGCCTTCGGAGACCATCGCGCCCCATTCCGGCATCGGCGGGATGACGCCGAGGCCGAGGAAGGAGAGGCCGGCGAAGGTGATGATCGCCTGGCCGACATCCAGGGTGACGAGCACGACCAGCGGGCCGACCGCGTTCGGCACGATGTGGCGGAAGAGGATGCGGCCGGGGCCGTAGCCCATCACCACGGCGGCTTCGACATATTCCTGCGAGCGCTGCACGAGGACGAGGCTGCGGGCGAGTCGCGCGAATTTCGGCCACCACACGATCAGCATCGCGATCATCGTGTTGCGCACGCCGATGCCGAGTGCCGCGGCGATCGCCATGGCGAGGATGATCGGCGGAAAGCAGAGGACGAGGTCTGTCGCCCGCATCATCAGCTCTTCCGCCTTGCCGCCGGCATAGGCGGCGACACCGCCGATGATCACGCCTAGAACGGCACCGATGGCGACGACGACGATGCCGGCGAAGAGCGAGATGCGGCTGCCCCAGAGCAGGCGCGAGAGCACGTCGCGGCCGAGCGCGTCGGTGCCGAGCCAGTGGAGCTGGGAGGGTGGCAGCAGCCGCTTGGTGACGTCGACGGCCTCGAATGGATAGGGGGAGATCACCGGCGCCAGGATCGCGATCACGATCCATAGCAGCACGATCACGGCGCCGAAGGCGGCAAGGCCGAAGCGCCGGCGCCAGCGCCCGAAGCGGCCGGCGCGCCAGGCGGAGGTTGCGTCGTCGGTCGTTGCGCTCATCTACTCCGCCCGCTCGCGTGCGACGCGCGGGTCGAGCAGCGCGTAGGAAAGATCGGTCAGAAGGTTGATCACGAGATAGACGACCGCGACCACGAGCGTAATCCCCATGATGCCGGGGAAGTCGAGGGCGACGGCGCTGCGGAAGGTGTAGCGGCCGAGGCCGGGCCAGGAAAAGATCGTCTCGGTCATCACCGCGCCGGTCAGCAGCACGGCATAGGCGAGGCCGCCCAGGGTCACCACCGGGATCAGCGCGTTCGGCAGCAGATGGCCGAGCACGATCTTGCGCTCGCGCAGCCCCTTGGCGCGCGCGACGCGGACATAATCCTGGGTCATAGCCTCCAGCATGCTGGCGCGCGTCGTGCGGGTGATCAGGCCGAGCGTGCCGGAGGCCAGCACGATCGACGGCAGGATCAGGTGGGCGGCGGCGTTGCGCCAGGCCTCCCAGTCGCCGGCGATGGCCGCGTCGATCAAATAGAGGCCGGTCACCGAGGGCGGCGTCATTACACTCAAGTCGATGCGGCCGGGGCCCGGGGCGATCTGCAGGCCGCCATAGAACAGCGCCAGCATGATGAAGGCGAGCCAGAAGGTCGGCGAAGAGACACCGGCAAGCGAGATGAAGCGCGCCAGATTGTCGATCCAGGTATCGCGGCGGATCGCGGCGAGCACACCGAGCGGGATGCCGACGATCAGCGAGAGAAGAAAGGAGATGGTGGCGAGCTCGACCGTCGCCGGGGCGTATTGCCTGATGTCGTCGAGCACCGGGCGCTGCGTCGAGATCGAGATGCCGAGATCGCCGTTGAAGATCCCCCTGAGGAAGATCCAGTACTGCTCCCAGAGCGGCCGGTCGAGGCCCCAGCGGGCGCGGTAGCGCGCGACCATGTTGGGGTCGGAGGCGGCGAGATCGCCAAGCTGAGCCAGCACCGGATCGCCCGGCACCTGGTTGGCGATCAGGAAGACGACGAGCGTCGCCAGCAGGGCCATGACGGCCATGCCGGCGACGCGCATCACCAGATAACGGAACACTGGCTTACTCCCCCTCCCCCTTGACGGGGGAGGGACGGGGTGGGGGTGAAGCCACGCGCACCGAGCCTGCGGCACCCCCCTCCCTAGCCCTCCCCCGCAAGGGGGGAGGGAAATTTGAGCCCAAGATCACGAGGCCGGCTT
>VGEH01000081.1 GCA_016869375.1 Alphaproteobacteria bacterium
CGGTATCTTGAGATTGACGTCTCCCGCCTTGGTCTGCAGCGTCCGATCGTAGCTGCCGGCTCGCCTGTCCTGCCGCGCTTCGCTGCGCTCATAGCGACCCGCACCGCACAGACGGTCGGCCTCAGACGCAAGGAGTGCATTCAGCGTCTCCTCGACCGTGCCGCGCACCATCTCTCCCAGATGATCCCTGATCCGAGCCTCGTCGATCTGGATCACCTGGCCCATCGCAGTCTCACTGCTCATCGTTTGCTCCTTCACTCTAGAAGAAGCCACCATTCCCGAAAGTGCGAAAGATTCTGTACGTTATCCCTGCCGATCGCCGTCGCGCTCAACTCGATCAACTTCAACACCGCCCGCTTCGTCGGGCCCACGATCGCCGGCTTCGTCATCGTCGCCGGAGGGGCCTCCTGGGCCTTCCTCGCCAATGCGCTCAGCTATGGCGTGATGCAGATCATGCTGTCGCTCATCCATCCGCTGACGCCGACCGCGCCGGTTCCGCGCGAAGACAAGAGCAAGAGCCTGCTCGGCGAGATGCTCGAGGGGTGGCGCTATGCCGCCAGCCATCCGGGGATCGGCCCGATGCTCGGCCTCATGATCGTCAGCAGCGTGCTGACCCGACCGGTCGTCGAGCTGATGCCCGGCTTCGCCGGCGAGGTGTTCCAGAGCGGTGCCCACGGCCTCGCCCGGCTGTCGGCGGCGATCGGCATCGGCGCGATCATCGGCGGCGTGTTCCTGGCCCAGCGCGAGAGGCTCGGCGGTCTCACCCAGCTCAACTACTGGTCGGGCGTCGCCGTGGCCGTGCTGGTGATCCTGTTCACCGCCACCGACGAACTCTGGCTCGGCGTCGCCATCCTCGGCATCGGCGGCGGCGCCATGGTGTTCAACGGCACTGCCGGCCAGACGCTGGTGCAGGCGGCGGTCGCGGCGCCTATGCGCGGGCGCGTGCTCGGCATCTACGGCATCATCTTCCGCGGCGGCCCGGCGCTTGGCGCCCTCGCCATGGGCGTGCTTTCCGAATGGTGGGGCTTGCGGTGGCCGGTTGCCGGCGGCGCCTTCCTTGCCCTTCTCTACTTCGCCTGGTTCTGGCGCCGCCTGCCCGAGATGGCGCGCTCGCTGGAGGGCGGCTGATCCCGCTGCCCGGAAATAAATCAAACGTTTGGAAGGAGTAGAACGCCGGTCTTCGCCGTTCGTCTGCTTGTCAGGTTACCGATAACGTGCACAATCACGAGTACGCCGCTTCAAGAACGGCACCGTAGGTTCCTAAGGGCAACCAGGAGGAGAGACGCCCAATGACGAAAGCCAAGACCGAGGGCGCGCTGAAAAGCCGCCGCTCATTCCTTGGAAAGATCGCTGCCGCCGGCGCCGCCGCGACGGCCGCTTTCGCAGCACCCAAGGTCCATGCGCAGTCCGGCCCGATTTCCTTCCGCTTCCAGAGCACCTGGCCGGCGAAGGACATCTTCCACGAATACGCCAACGACTTCGCGAAGAAGATCAACGATATGACCGGCGGCGACCTCAGGATCGAGGTGCTTCCGGCCGGCGCCGTCGTTCCCGCCTTCGGCCTTCTCGACGCGGTGTCGAGCGGCACGCTCGACGGCGGCCATGGCGTGCTCGTCTATCACTACGGCAAGCAGAACGCGCTGGCGCTGTGGGGCTCGGGCCCGGCTTTCGGCATGGATGCCCAGCAGCTCATGGCCTGGCACAAGTACGGCGGCGGCAGGGAGCTCCTGACCAAGCTCTATGCCTCGATCAACGCCAATGTTCAGTCGTACCCCTATGGGCCGATGTGGACGCAGCCGCTGGGCTGGTTCAAGAAGCCGGTGCAGAAGGCCGACGACATGAAGGGCCTCAAGTTCCGCACCGTCGGCCTCTCGATCGACGTGTTCACCGCCATGGGCGTCGCGGTCAACGCCCTCCCCGGCGGCGAGATCGTGCCTGCGATGGATCGCGGTCTGCTCGACGCGGCCGAGTTCAACAACATGACCTCCGACCGCATCCTCGGCTTCGCCGACGTCTCCAAGGTCTGCATGCTGCAGAGCTATCATCAGAATGCCGAGCAGTTCGAGATCATGTTCAACAAGACCAAGTATGACGCGCTGCCGGCCAAGCTGAAGGCGATCATCGACAACGGCGTCGAGGCCGCCTCCCAGGATCTTGTCTGGAAATCGATCGATCGCTACTCGCAGGACTATGTCGAGCTGCAGACCAAGGACAAGGTTCGCTTCTACCGGACGCCGAACTCGGTACTGCAGGCTCAGCTCAAGGCTTATGACGAGGCGGCGGCCAAGAAGGGCGAAGGAAACGCGCTCTTCAAGGAGATCGAGGCGTCGCAGAAGAAGTTCGCCGAACGGGTCGTCAAGTGGGACTTCGACAACAACGTCCGGCGCGAGATGGCCTACAACCACTATTTCGCCAAGCCCGCGCCGAAGCGGGGCTGATCTGCACCCGGTCGCAGCGAGACACTGTGCCCCTCTGGCATGGTGTCTCGCTTTTTCTTGACCCTCGCATGCCTGCGCCTGCCTCCCGATGACCATCCAGAACGTCCTTCTCACCGTCGACCGCATCAGCGCCTGGTCGGGCAAGCTCTTCGCCTGGCTCATCGTGGCGCTGGCCCTCGTGGTCGGCGTCGAGGTCTTCAAGCGCTACATCCTGAATGCGCCGACACCCTGGATTTTCGACCTCAACAGCATGCTCTACGGCACTCTGTTCATGATGTGCGGAGCCTACGCGCTGGCGCAGAACGCGCATGTGCGCGGCGACTTTCTGTATGGATCGATGCGACCGCGCACGCAGGCTGGGCTCGATCTCGCGCTCTATATCCTGTTCTTCATTCCCGGAATCGTCGCCCTTGTCTATGCCGGCTACGGCTATGCCGAGCTGTCGTGGCGGATCAACGAGCACTCCAACGTCACTGCCGACGGACCGCCGATCTATCACTTCAAGTCGTTCATTCCGATCGCCGGCGCGCTCGTACTGCTCCAAGGCTTCGTGGAGATCGTCCGGTGCGTCGTATGCCTGAGGACCGGCGAATGGCCGGCGCGGTTGAAAGACGTCGAGGAGATCGACGTTGTCGGCACGCAGATCGCGAACAGCGAATACGTCGATACGGAGTCGCGAGAGGTCGCCAGCCACTCCCGTGACATCGAGGACGCCGCGAAGCATCGCGGATCGACGGAGTCATCACCTCGCCACGGAGGCAAGCCGTGAGCGATCCGATGCTCGGCCTGACCATGCTGGGCCTGATCGTCGCCGCGATCATGATGGGCTTTCCCACGGCGTTCACGCTGATGGGCATGGGGATGCTGTTCGGCGCTCTGGCATTCTTCGATCCGGCGCAGCACTGGTGGGAGAACCGGATCTTCGACCTCATGGTTCAACGCACCTTCGGCGCGATGAACAACGACACGCTGATTTCGATCCCGCTCTTCGTGTTCATGGGCTACCTGATCGAGCGATCCGCACTCGTCGACCGAATGTTTCGAGCAGTGCAGCTCGCTTTCCGGCGGCTGCCGGCGTCACTGGCGGTTACGACCCTTCTGGTCTGCGCTTTCTGGGGCATGGCTTCCGGCATCGTCGGCGCGGTCGTCGTGCTGATGGGCGTGATCGCCCTCAGGCCGATGCTCAACGCCGGCTATGATGTCAGGCTCGCCTCCGGCGCGATAACGGCGGGCGGAACCTTGGGAATCCTGATTCCTCCCTCGGTCATGCTGATCGTCTATGCCGCGGTCGCCGGCCAGTCGATCGTCAAGCTCTATGCAGCCGCGATGCTTCCGGGATTCTTCCTGGCGACGATGTACATCATCTACATCATGGGCAGGGCTATTCTGAACCCCAGCCTCGCGCCGAAACTGTCGCCGGAACTCTATCGCGTTCCCGTTCCCGACTGGCTGGTTCGTCTGGAGATAGGACCGGAAAATCGCATCGTCGGCGGTCTCCTGCTGGCCCTCGCCCGGCCTGGAATGCTGCAGGACGCGACCTATCTGCGACTTCTGAAGAACGTCGCGGCGGCACTGCTGCCGCTTCTTCTCACCATCGCCCTCTTCTCGCTGGCTTGGTGGTTCGTGCTCGTGCGCAATGCGCCTGTCGACGCGACCGTTCCGCCCGAGATGATGATCGAGCGATCGGTGGACATCCAGGCGAGCACCGACCTGAGCACGCCAGGTGACGAAGATGAAGAATCGTCCACGACGGAGGCTGGCGCAGTCCCGCTGGGAACCACCGCACTCTCTCCTGCTGCGGGTGCCCAGGCCGATCACGTGCCGGAGGGCTTCTACACGCAGTTCTGGGGCTTCGCAGCCTTCATGGCCCTGCTTCTCGGCTACTACTACTGGCGGATGGATGGCGAGCAGCTTGAGATCCTCAAGATGCTGACGGTCTCGGTCGTGCCCCTCGCGGTCCTTACCCTCTCCGTGCTGGGCGCGATCCTCTTCGGGATAACGACGGCAACCGAATCTGCCGGCATCGGGTCGATCGGCGCCATGTACCTGGCCGGCATGCAACGCTATCCACGGCTTGCACTGTGGGGGACGCTCATCGGCGCGGTCATCGGAGCGTCGCTGGGCACGATACAGCACAACACGATGACCATCATCATCTCGGGCGTGCTCGGGGGTCTTTTTGGCGGCGCGGCGGCGACCTGGGGACGCGATCTCCTGGGTCCCCTCAGAATGCTCGACATTCTGAGGCAGTCGGTGTTCCTAACCGCGAAAACCACGGCGATGGTCTGCTGGCTCTTCGTCGGGTCCGCGCTTTTCTCCGCCGTCTTTGCGCTGCATGGCGGCCAACAGCTGATCGAGCAGTGGGTGCTCGGGCTCAACCTGACGCCGCTTCAGTTCATGATTGTCGCCCAGCTCATCATCTTCATTCTCGGCTGGCCGCTCGAATGGACCGAGATCATCGTCATCTTCATACCGATCTTCATCCCGTTGCTCGCGCATTTCGACATCGATCCGGTGCTGTTCGGAACAATGGTCGCCGTCAATCTGCAGGCTGCGTTCCTGTCGCCCCCGGTAGCGATGTCGGCTTTCTATCTCAAGGGAGTCGCACCGCCGCACGTCACGATCAACCAGATCTTCGCAGGCATGATGCCTTATATGCTGATCGTCATCCTGCTTCTGGCGATCATGTACATGTGGCCTGGAATGGTCCTGTTCCTGCCGGAATTCCTCTACGGCAGGTGACGATCAGCGGCTAAGCGCGCGGATGCCTCGGTCGAGCCCGTCGAGGGTCAGCGGGAACATGCGCTGGCCCACCAGGCGCTCGATCATTTTGACCGACTGTGTCCAGTTCCACCGCCTTTCCTCGACCGGATTGAGCCAGATCAAGCGGCGAAAGTGCTCGGTGACGCGCTGCAGCCAGACCTGGCCGGCCTCCTCGTTGAAGTGCTCGACGGACCCGCCGGGCTGCACGATCTCGTAAGGGCTCATCGTGGCATCGCCGACGAACACCGCCCTATAGTCGGGGCCGTAGGTGCGGAGGATCTGCAAGGTCGGCGTCTTCTCGCTCCAGCGCCGGCGGTTGTCCTTCCACATCGCCTCGTAGGGACAGTTGTGGAAGTAGAAGTACTCAAGATGCTTGAACTCGGACTTCACCGCCGAGAACAGCTCCTCGCAGACCTTGATGTGCTCGTCCATCGAGCCGCCCACATCGAGGAAGAGCAGCACCTTCACCGCGTTGTGCCGCTCCGGCACCATCTTGACGTCGAGCCAGCCGGCATTGTGCGCGGTCGAGCGGATGGTGTCGGGTAGATCCAGCTCCGAGGCCGCGCCCTCGCGCGCGAAGCGCCGGAGCTTGCGCAGCGCCACCTTGATGTTGCGCGTGCCGAGCTCGACCTTGTCGTCGAAGTTCCGGAACTCGCGCTTGTCCCAGACCTTGACCGCGCGGTTGTTGCGGTTCTGGTCCTGGCCGATGCGGATGCCTTCCGGGTTGTAGCCATAGGCGCCGAAGGGCGAGGTTCCGGCGGTGCCGATCCATTTCGAGCCGCCCTGGTGGCGCCCCTTCTGCTCGGCCAGCCGCTCGCGCAGCGTCTCCATCAGCTTTTCCCAGCCGCCGAGGGACTGGATCTGGCGCTTCTCCTCCTCGGTGAGGAAGCGCTCGGTCAGCTTCTTCAGCCACTCCTCGGGGATCGCGGCAAGCAGCGCCTCGGGGCTCAAGGACTCGATGCCCTTGAACACCTCGCCGAAGACGCGGTCGAACTTGTCGAGATGCGCCTCGTCCTTCACCAGCGTAGCGCGCGAGAGATAGTAGAAGGACTCGACCGACCAGTCGCAGACGCCGGCCTTCAATCCCTCGATCAAGGTCAGGTGCTCCTTGAGCGTCACCGGCACCTTGGCGTCACGGAGCTTGAGGAAGAAGTCCGTGAACACCGCTTATCAGTCTCCCCGGCTCTCGCGGCGCGCGAGGAAGGCGAGCCGCTCGAACAGATGCACGTCCTGCTCGTTCTTGAGCAGCGCGCCGTGCAGCGGCGGGATCAGCGACTTGGCGTCCTTGGCCTTGAGCGCATCGGGCGGCAGGTCCTCGACCATCAGCAGCTTGAGCCAGTCGAGAAGCTCCGAGGTCGAGGGCTTCTTCTTGAGGCCGGGCACCTCGCGCAGCTCGTAGAAGACGGTCAGCGCCTCCCGCACCAGCGCCTTCTTGATGTCGGGAAAATGCACGTCGATGATCCGCTCCATGGTCTCCTTGTCTGGAAAGCGGATGTAGTGGAAGAAGCAGCGGCGCAGGAACGCGTCCGGCAGCTCCTTCTCGTTGTTGGAGGTGATGAAGACGATCGGCCGATTCTTCGCCTTCACCGTCTCGCGCGTTTCGTAGACATGGAACTCCATTCGGTCGAGCTCGAGCAGCAGGTCGTTCGGGAACTCGATATCGGCCTTATCTATCTCGTCGATGAGAAGGACGCAGGTCTCCTCCGCCGCGAACACCTCCCAGAGCTTGCCTCGGCTGATGTAGTTGCGAATGTCGCGCACGCGCTCGTCGCCGAGCTGGCCGTCTCGGAGCCGTGCTACCGCGTCGTACTCATAGAGGCCGTGCTGGGCCTTGGTCGTCGACTTGACGTGCCATTCGATCAAAGGCCGGCCGAGGGACGCCGCGACCTCGCGCGCCAGCACGGTCTTTCCCGTGCCAGGCTCGCCCTTGACCAGGAGGGGGCGCTTCAGGGCGATCGCGGCGTTGACGGCCGTCATCAGGTCGGGCGTGGCGACATAGCTCTTGGTGCCGGTGAACAGCATTAACCCTGCTTTCCCTTGGAAGACGGGCAAGAGACGAGCATATCCGGTCCTCCCGGCGCAACCGACCTATCACGCAGGTTGCGGGCCGCCGCACACCTCCCGTATGGTTGCCCGCCTTCCGGGGTGGGAGTGGAATTCGACAACCGTACGCTTCTGGTGGTCGCCGGTTTCGCGGCTGCGGTTCAGACCGCAGCGCTGTTCTATGTCTGGCGATACCAGCTTCGCGAGCGCTGCGTCGGCCTCCTGTCGCTCGGCTACGGGCTGATCGCGCTCGCGACGGTGCTCCAGGCCGCGCGGCCGATGCTGCACCCGATCCTGACCATCATCGGCGGCAACGCCGGTCTCGTCGGCGGTCTGGCGGTGATCTCGCTCGCCATCTGCACCTTCACCGGCCGGGCGCTCTCGGTCGCCTTTCCGGCGGGGCTGGCGGCGTTCACGGCAGCGATCTTCTCCGTCTTCACCTTCGCCTCGCCCGACATCGGCATCCGTATCGTCCTTGCGTCGCTCCTGGTCGGGCTTTCGCTGCTTCCTGCGATCCTCGCCTTGCTCTCAACCCCTCCCGGCCCGCTGCGCCAGACATACTGGCCGGTCGGGATCCTGCTCTCGCTCCACAGCCTTTTCGCTCTCGCGCGCGGCATCGCGACGATCATCGGCGGGGCGCCGCGCGACTTCTTCGCCAGCAGTGCCGTCACCAGCGCTTGGCTCTTCGAGAGCTTCGCGATGATCAACCTGGTCGCGCTCGGCCTGATTCTGATGATCGGTCAGCGGCGCCGGATGGCGTTCGATCGCCTTGCAGGCGGCTATCAACCCGCCGGCGCGACGCAACAGCCAACAAAAGCCGATGGCGGCGATCACGGTCATCGGGTGGAAGCCACGGCGCAAGGCTGAGGGCGGTACAACCGCATTAACCTTGCTTTCAATCTATCGAGACCAGGCCTCGTCCGCCCCGCGGCCGCCGTATCTCGCAGGTTGCGGTCCGCGGCGGACCTCCCGTATGGTTGCCGCCGCCTTTCGGGGTGGGGATGGAACTCGACAACCGAACGCTTCTGCTGGTCGTGACCTTCTCGAGCGCGGTCCAGACGGCGGCCATGTTCTATGTGTGGCGGATGCAGCTGCGCGAACGTTCGGTCGCGCTGCTCACGATCGGCTTTGCTCTCATCACCGTCGGCACCGTGCTCATCGCGATGAGACCGGCTTTGCCTCCGATCCTGACAGTCGTCGTCGGCAACGCGATGGTGATCGGCGGACAGGCGCTCTGCGCGCTCGCGATCTGCGAATTCACCGGTCGATCCGTGCCGATGAGTTACCCGATCTGGTTGGCCGGCTTTACGGCTGCCATCCTTGCCATCTTCACCTTCGCCTCGCCGAACATCGGAATCCGCATCGTCGTCGTCTCGATCCTGATTCCGCTTTCTCTGCTTCCGGCCATCCTTGCCCTGTGCTCCACCCCGGCCGGCGCGCTCAGGCGGACCCATTGGCCGGTGGCCGGCGTGCTGGTCTTTCACTGCGTGTTTGCGTTGGCGCGCAGTACCGCGACCGCCATCGGCGGAACACCGGGCGATTTCTTCGCCAGCAACCTCATCACCGCCGCGTGGTTCCTCGAGAGCTTCGCTGCGATCAACCTGACCGCGCTCGGCCTGATTCTGATGATCAGCCAACGCCTGCAGATCGAACTCGACCGCCAGGCGAGCTATGACGGCCTGACCGGCGCGCTCAACCGCAGGGCCTTCGAGCGCGTCGCGGACGGGGAATGGTCGCGCGCCGTGCGCCACGATCTCGCCCTGTCCGTGCTGGTTCTCAACCTCGACCGCTTCAAGGCGCTCAACGACACCTACGGCCACGATGCCGGCGACATCTGGCTCAAATCCTTCGCCGAGCTTACCCGGGGCCTCCTGAGACGCGAGGACCTGCTCTGCCGCTATGGCGGCGAGGAGTTCATCGCACTTCTGCCGCAGACTCCCGTCCAAGCCGCGATCCAGGTCGCCGACCGCATCCGCCGGAGCGTCGAAGGCATGCGTATCTCGCACAACGGAAGGGACATCGCCGTCACCGTCAGCATCGGTGTCGCCACCTGGAACGAGACGGTAACCGACCTCAAGTCGATGATCGCCGCCGCCGACCGAGCGCTTTACCGGGCCAAGGCCGCCGGCCGGAACCGGGTCGAGTCCTCGGAAGGCAACTGAGCACGCCGTCCACGATGATGGGACTTCACGCCCCGACGCTCGTCCTCGCCGGCATCCTGTCGACGGCGCTCCAGGCTCTCGCCCTGGCCTATGTCTGGTTTGGGCATTTCCGCGATCGAGCGGTAGCCGAGCTCTTCTACGGCGCGACCGCGACGGCGATCGGCGTCATGCTCGCCTTCGCGCGGCCCCACCTCGATCCGATCTTCACCCATGTGCTGGCCAACATGCTGATCACGGGCGGCCAGGCCTGCGTCGCCTTCGCCATCGGACGCTTCGTCAATCGGCCGGTGCCGGCATCCATCGTGATCGTGGTCCCGATCATCGTCGGCATCGCCATCGCGTATTTCCACTACGTCCAGCCTCGGCTCGACATCCGTATCGCCGCCTACTCGCTCGGCGTCGCCGTCGGCTCCGGGATCACCGCGGCGCTGCTGCTGGGAGCGACGCCGGCCGGGCCGCTGCGCAACACGCATTGGCCGGTCGGCTTCCTCTATCTGCTGCAGACCGCGCTCGCCATCCTCCGCACCGCCTGGGTGCTGATGGACAATCCTTCACAAGATCTGTTCGACAGCGCGCGCCTCCAGGTCATCTGGTTCAGCCAGGCGATCATCCTCATCAATCTTTCTACCCTCGGCCTCGTCCTGATGATCACGCAGCGGCCGCGCCTCGATCTCGACCGGCAGGTCAACTACGACCTGCTCACCGGCGCCCTCAACCGGCCGGGCTTCGAGCGCAGCGCCGAGGCCGAGTGGTCGCGCGCGGTCCGGCACGACATCCACCTTTCGCTGCTGATGATCGATCTCGACCGCTTCAAGGCGGTCAGCGGCGCGGTTGGCGGCCCGGCCGGCGATGCCTGGCTCAAGGCCTTCACCGAGATGCTGCGCGGCCTCCTCCGGCGCGAGGATCTCCTCTGCCGAATCCGCGACGAGGAGTTCGTGATCCTGCTGCCGCAGACCCCGTTCGAGGCCGGGCTGCAGGCCGCGGAGCGCATCCGCCGGGCCACCGAGGGACTTCGGGTCTTCCATCGCGGCGCGGAGGTGGGTACGACTGTCAGCATCGGCGTCGCCGCGCGGACCGCTGAGCGGCTGGAGCTGAAGACGGTCATTGCCGCTGCGGACCGCGCACTGCATCGGGCCAAGGCGGCGGGCCGTAACCGTGTCGAGGCAGACGAGGGGACTTGACCGGCATGCTGTCGCTCGATCCTCGGACGCTCGCGGTGGTCGCCGGCTTTACCCTCCTCCTGCAGACGGTGGTGGTCCTCTACGTCTGGACCTTCCTGATGCGCGACCGGTCGATCGGAGACCTCGCGATCGGCGCGATATTGGCTGCGTTCGCCGCTTTCCTTGCCGTCTCGAGGCCGCATCTGCCGCCGGTCATCACTCATTTTGCGGCGAGCGTGATCCTGATCATCGCGCATACCTTCGGTGTACGCGCCTTCGCCCGCTTCGTCGGCCGGCCGGTGGCCGAACGAACGCTGATCGGCCTGGTCGCCGTCGCCGCTCTCGCGCTCGCGTTCTTCTTCTTCGTTGCGCCACGTACCGAGATCCGGCTGTCGATCTATTCGCTTTCCATCGCCGTCACCTCGCTGGCGATTGCGGCGCTGCTCCTCGACGTCCCGCGTGGGCCGCTCCGGATCACGCATTGGCCGATCGGCATCGTCCACCTCGTGCATGCCGGCTTCGCGCTCATGCGCGGCTTCAGCATCCTGTTCGAGGAAGCCCGCGCGGACCTGTTCGAGCCGAGCGTGATCCAGGTTCTGTGGTTCCTGCAGAGCCTGGTCGTGGCGCTGCTCACCTTCACCGGCATGATCCTGATGGTGACCCAGCGCGTCAGCCTGCAGCTCGAAGAGCGCAAGTCGGACCTGCTACGCGACGACGCCTAGAGGAACAGGCTCGAGATCGCGATCAGCGCGATCAGCGCGAAGGCGAAGCGCCGGTAGAGCGTGTCCGAGGTGTGGCGGAAGCCGCGGGCACCGACCCAGACGGCCGCACCGTAGATCGGTGCCATCATCACCGAGATCGCGAAGATCTCGAGCGTGAAGAGCCCACTGATCCAGTAGGCGCCCGCCGTGATGAAGATCATCAGGCCGAAGAAGGCATTGATGTTGGCACGGACCAGCGCGGCGTCGTTCTGGCCGCCGAGCCAGAACAGGATCACCGGCGGGCCGATCATGCCCGAGGCTCCGCCGAGAGCGCCCGAGGCGGCACCGACGCCGAGGGTGAGCGGCAGCGAAGGCGAACCGTGATAGCGCCAGCCGCTGGCGATGATCCCGACCAGCAAGAGGATCGTGATCGAGATGCCGAGCCGGAGCGTTTCCGGCGCGACGTAGATCAAGATCGCGATCCCGATCGGCAGGGCCGCGACCGCCGCGATCGTCAGCGGCACGATCTCGCGCCACCGGCACGTCTTGGTCGCAGCGATGAAGAGCGGCAGGGTGACGAGACCGTCGATGACGGTCAGCAGGGGCACCGCGACCTGCGGGCTCATCACCGCCGACAGGATCGGCACCAGGATCATCGCCGCGCCGAAACCGGCCAAGCCTCGCACGATGCCCGTAACGATCATGCCGAGCACGACCCAGACGAAACCGGGCCGCGCCGCCGCGGCAAGCATGAGATCGATGAATTCGGTCATTCAGTCGGCGGGGACGGGACGCGGCCGCTTGTCGGGGCCGATCGCAACATAGGTGAACGTTCCCTCGGTCACCAGCCGCCGGCTCCCCTCGGCGCCGGTGATCGCCCAGGCCTCGACCCCGATGGTGATCGAGGTCCTCCCGATCCTCCTGATATCGGCGTAGCAGCAGACGACATCCCCCACCCACACCGGGGTGTGGAAGGTCATGGCGTCGAGGGCAACGGTGGCCACCCTCCCCTTCGCCCTCTGGAACGCGGCGACGCCGCCGGCGATATCCATCTGGGAGAGCAGCCAGCCGCCGAAGATATCCCCATGGGGATTGGTATCGGCAGGCATCGCCAATGTCCGGATCGACAGCTGGCCTTTAGGTTGTCTATCAATATCTTGGGGGTTGGAGCCCACGGCACCACCTTGATTTTGCGTCCGCGGAGAGCATTATGCCGGCCATGAAAGACCTGTTCCAGTCGGGCTCGGCTGCCCGCGCTGAAGCCTATTCGGCGAAAGACATCGAAGTTCTCGAAGGCCTCGAGCCGGTTCGCCGCCGGCCCGGCATGTATATCGGCGGCACCGACGAGCGCGGGCTCCACCACCTCGTCGCCGAGGTGCTCGACAACGCCATGGACGAGGCGGTCGCCGGCCACGCCAACTGGATCGAACTCCAACTCGATGCCGACAACTACTGCACCGTGCGTGACAACGGCCGCGGCATCCCCGTCGACAAGCACCCGAAATACCCGGGCAAGTCGGCGCTCGAGGTCATCCTGACCATGCTGCATTCGGGCGGAAAGTTCTCGCAGAAAGCCTACGAGACGGCCGGAGGCCTGCACGGCGTCGGCGTGTCGGTGGTCAACGCGCTCTCCGACGACCTCCAGGTCGAGGTCGCGCGCGACCGGCGCCTCTACACCCAGGCCTATAGCCGCGGCGCGCCCAAGAGCAAGCTCACCGATGCCGGTCCGGTGCTGAACCGGCGCGGTACGACCGTCCGCTTCCACCCCGACCCGCAGATCTTCGGCAAGGGCGCCAAGTTCCGCCCCTCGACGCTCTACCGGATGTGCCGGTCCAAGGCCTACCTGTTCAAGGGCGTCGAAATCCGTTGGAAATGCGATGCCTCGCTGCTGCATCCAGGCGATCTGACCCCGTCCGAGGCCACGCTGCATTTCCCCGGCGGTCTCGCCGACTTCCTCGCCTCGTCCGTCGAAGGCCGCGGCACGGTCACGCCAAGCCCCTTCGTCGGCGAGGTGAAGCTCGCCGACAACCAGGGCCGGGTCGAATGGGCGATCACCTGGCCACTCGACGACGAGGGCTTCTCCCACTCCTACTGCAACACGATCCCGACGCCGGAAGGCGGCACCCATGAGCAGGGCTTCCGCCAGGCGCTGCTGCGCGGCGTGCGCGGCTATGCCGAGCTCGTCGGCAACAAGCGGATCGCCACGGTCCAGTCCGAGGACGTGGCCGGCGGTGCCGGCGCGCTGCTCTCGGTCTTCATCAAGGACCCGCAGTTCCAGGGCCAGACCAAGGAGAAGCTGGTCTCCCAGCACGCGACCAAGCTGGTCGAGCAGGCGGTCAAGGATCGCTTCGATCATTGGCTCTCGGGTCATCCCGAGGCCGCTAACGCGCTGCTGGCCCGCATCCTGGAGCGGGCCGACGACCGCCTGAGGAAGCGCCAGGAAAGGGAGACCAAGCGGCAGTCGGCGACCCGGAAGCTGCGCCTTCCCGGCAAGCTGACCGACTGCACCCGCACCGACTCCAAGGGCACCGAGATCTTCCTGGTCGAAGGCGACTCGGCCGGCGGTTCGGCCAAGCAGGCACGCGAGCGCGACACCCAGGCAGTCCTGCCCCTTCGCGGCAAGATCCTCAACGTCGCCAGCGCCTCGGCCGAGAAGCTGCGCGGCAACCAGGAGCTGTCCGACCTCCTGCTGGCCCTCGGCGTGCAGCCGGGCACGCGCTACGACGACAGCCAGCTCCGGTACGAGCGGGTCATCATCATGACGGACGCCGATGTCGACGGCGCCCACATCGCCTCGCTCCTGATGACCTTCTTCTACCGCGAGATGCCGGAGCTGATCCGCAAGGGACACCTATTTCTGGCCCAGCCGCCGCTCTACCGCCTCGCCCATGGCGCGACCTCGGTCTATGCCCGCGACGACGACGACAAGGACCGCCTCCTCAAGTCCAAGTTCAAGCCGAACACCAAGGTAGAGATAAGCCGTTTCAAAGGCTTGGGAGAAATGCCTGCGACACAGCTTCGGGAAACGACGATGAGCCCGAAGACCCGCACGCTGCTCCGCGTCGAGATCCCGGAGGACGATGCCACGGCGACTTCCGACATGGTCGAGCGCCTGATGGGCCGGAAGCCCGAGCTGCGCTTCCAGTTCATCCAGGAGAACGCCAAGGCCGCCCGCGACCTCGACGTATGACGCCCGGCGAGTATGCGAGTCTCGACGGGCTCGCCCTCGCCGATCTCGTCCGCCGCAAGCAGGTCACCGCGCTCGAACTGGTCGACATCGCCATCGCGGCGACCGAGGCGATGAACCCCAGGCTCAACGCCCTCGTCATCCAGGCTTTCGACCAAGCGCGCGCCCGCGCCAAGGAGCCTCTCGCAGGCCCCTTCGCCGGCGTCACCTTCCTCGCCAAGGACCTCGGCCTCGAATGGCAGGGTCTGCCGGTGCGCCAGGGATCCAAGTACTTCCAGGGCTATGTGCCGGCGCGCGATGCCGAGCTGGGATCGCGTTGGCGGAAGGCCGGCGCGATTCCGCTCGGGCGTACGAACTCGCCTGAGTTCGGGCTCAACGTCGCAACCGAGCCGAGGATCCACGGCATAACCCGCAGCCCGTGGACCCCCCATCACACGCCGGGCGGTTCGAGCGGCGGTGCCGCGGCCGCGGTCGCGGCCCGCATCGTCCCGATCGCGCATGCCAATGACGGCGGCGGATCGATCCGCATCCCCGCAAGCCACTGCAACCTGTTCGGCCTCAAGGTCACGCGGGGCCGGACGCCGGTCGGCCCCGCCTTCGGCGAGCTGTGGAACGGCCATGCCGTCAACCACGCGCTGACCCGGACGGTGCGCGACTCCGCGGCGCTGCTGGACGCCACCGCCGGCCCCTCGCCCGGAGACCCCTATGCGGCGCCGGAGAAGCCCGCCTCCTACCTCGCCGAGATCACGACACCGCCGAAGCCGCTGCGGGTCGCCGCCACCTGGACCGCACCCAAGACCTACACGGTCGATCCGGAAGTCGCCGCCATCGTGCAGGAAGCGGCGAAGCTCCTCGGCGAGCTGGGGCACACCGTTACGGAAGGGCGTCCCTTCTACGACCATGAGGCGCTGGAGCAGGGCCACACGCTGGTGGTCGCCGGCAACATGGCGGCGGATATCGTCGAATGCACCGCCTTCCTCGGCCGTGCGCCGAAGCCGGACGATCTCGAGCCCGAGACCTGGGACCTGATCCGCTTTGGCGAGACGCTGAGCGCCAGCACCTTCGAGCGCGCCCGGCGCCTGCTGCATCGCCAGAGCCGGCTGATCGGCGCCTTCTTCGAGACCTGCGATGTCCTTCTCTCGCCGGTGGTGCCGGTGCCGCCGCCGCGGCACGGCGAGACCACGGTCGAGCGCATCGGCCACTTCATCGCCTTCACCTGCCCGTGGAACGCGACAGGCCAACCCGCCTGCTCGATCCCTTTCGGCTGGACCAAGGACGGGCTCCCCATCGGCATCCAGCTCGTCGGCCGCTTCGGCGACGAGACGACGCTGCTCAGGTTCGCGGCTCAGATCGAGGCGGCGCGGCCCTGGATCGACCGGAAGCCGCTGATCTCGCTCTGACTATCGTCCGGTCTTGAGGCCGCGCGCGATCATCGCGCTCCAGGCGTCTTCGGCGGTGTCGGCGAAGTCGAAGAGCGAAAGATCCTCGGCCCGGATCATGCCCTCCTCCGCCAGCGCCTCGAAATTGACGAGCTTCCGCCAGTAGCTGCGGCCGAAAAGCACGATCGGAATCGTCGGCGCCTTCCTCGTCTGTACCAGGGTCAGGATCTCGAACAGCTCGTCCAGCGTGCCGAAGCCTCCAGGGAAGACCACGAGCGCATTGGCGCGCATCGCCAGATGCATCTTGCGCATGCCGAAATAATGGAAGCGGAAGGTCAGCTCCGGCGTCGAGTAGGCGTTGGGCTCTTGCTCCATCGGCAAGGTGATGTTGAAGCCGATGCTGGGCGCGCCGACCTCGGAGGCGCCGCGATTGGCCGCCTCCATGATCCCCGGCCCGCCGCCGGTGGCGACGACGTTGTCGCGCCAGCGCTCCTTCGGCGCGAAGGCGCCGCCGCGCTCGGAGATGATACGACCCAGCGTGCGCGCTGCCTCGTAGTAGACGCCATGGCGCTTCATGCGCTCGACATCGGCCTTCTGCGCATCGAGCGTCGCCGCCGCATCGGCCTCGGCGACCTGCTCCGGCGAGGGAATGCGCGCGCTGCCGAAGACGACCACGGTCGAGCGGATGCCCCAGTCGCGCAGCAGATGCTCGGCCTTCGCGTATTCGAGCGCGAAGCGGATGTCGCGCATCTCGTCGCGCAGCAGGAACTCGGTGTCCTCGACGGGCAGCCGATAGCTCGGCGACTGCTTCTGGCGCGTGCTGTCAGTCATGCGGAATCTCATCGAGGCTGCGAAAGACCGGCTTCCCCTGGGCGCGGAAGCGTTCCGCCTCGTCATCGGCGCCTTTCGAAGGGCCACCGACGCGAAGGCATGCATCGCAGCGATCCACGAGCGCGAGCGAGACCGGCATCATGAGCTCGTCATAGCGCTCCGCGCCCATCACCTGGATGATCGGCAGCGCCATGTTGACGCCGATCACCGGCACATGCCCGCGCTTGAATACCTCGTAGGCGGCACGGTTCATGACATCGAGATTGGCCTGGCGCTCGGCTTCCGTCCTGGATCCGGCGCGATACGGCCCCGACACCATGACCCACATCTCAGTCCTCCTTGGCGTAGGGGTTCTTGCCCTTGCGCAGCAGGAAACGGATCGGAACGCCTTCGAGATCGAAGACCTCGCGCATGCTGCCGATGAGATAGCGCTCGTAGGATTCCGGCAGCGCCTCGATATTGGTCACGAAGAGCGCAAAAGTCGGCGGCCGCGCCTTCACCTGCGTCGCGTAGCGGATCTTGAGCCGGCGGCCGTGCACGAGCGGTGGCGTGTGGCGCTCGACCGCTTCGCCCAGCCAGCGGTTGAGCTGCGCGGTCGGGAGCCGGCGGTTCCAGCGCTCATGCGCCGCCAGCACCGCATCCATCATCTTGTCGAGGTTGGTGCCCTTGAGGCCCGAGACCGCGAGCCAGGCGACACCGGCCGCCTGATGCAGCGACGCTTCCAAGCGATCCTTGAGGCGCTTGAGGGCGGCGGTCTTGTCGGCGACCGCATCCCATTTGTTCACCGCGACCACCAGCGCGCGCCCTTCCTCGATGACGTGGCGGGCGATCGTCAGATCCTGCTTGTCGAAGATCGCATCGCCGTCGAGGACGAGAACCACGACCTCGGCATAGCGGATGGTGTTGATCGTGTCACCGACGGCCAGCTGCTCGACCCGGTCCTCGATCCCGCGCTTGCGGCGAAGCCCGGCGGTGTCGACCAGCTCGATCTCCCACCCCTTGTAGGTCCAGGGGATCATGATGGCGTCGCGCGTGATGCCCGGCTCCGGCCCGGTCAGCTGGCGTTCCTCGCCGAGCAGTTTGTTCACCAGGGTCGACTTGCCGACATTCGGGCGGCCGACGATGGCGAGCTTGATCGGCTTTATCTCCTCCGCCTCGTTTTCCTCGGCCTCGCCTTCCTCGTCCGGCTTCACCTCGGCCTTCGGCATATGCCCGGCGACCCAGTCGAAAAGCTCGTCGATCCCGATGCCGTGCTCGGCGGACACGCCGAGCGGATCGCCGAGGCCGAGACTATGGGCTTCGGCGAGGCCGGCCTGATGCAGGCTGCCCTCGCATTTGTTGCCGATCAGCAGCACGGGACGCTTCGAGCGCCGGAGCAGTCCGGCAAAGGCGCGGTCGAGAGGCGTCACGCCTGCCCGCGCATCGATCAGGAAGATCGCGGCGTCGGCGGCGGCGATCGCCTCTTCCGTTTGCCGGCGCATCCGCGCCTCGATCGAGTCTCCCCGCGCCTCCTCGAACCCCGGCGTATCGACCACGGTGATCTCGCGGCCATGGACCTTGGCCTTGCCCTCGCGCCGGTCGCGCGTGACGCCGGGACGATCGTCGACCAGCGCCTGGCGGCGGCCGGTCAGGCGATTGAACAGCGTCGACTTGCCGACATTCGGTCGGCCGACGATGGCGAGGGTGAACGGCATGGAAGCGCTTTACGCGAGCCTGATCAGGTCGGCCGAGTCTGTGAGCGCATAGACCGCGCGATCGGCGACGATCGGCGACAGGCTGATGCCCGAGGGAAGCGAGAGCCGGCCGAGGAACTGTCCGGTATAGGGCGACACCGCCACCATCTCGCCATGGCCGCCGACCACCAGCAGGCGATCCTTCACCAGCACCGGTCCCGACCAGAACAGCGGGTCGCGCTTCTTCGCCTCGTCCTTCCAACGGCCGAGCGAGGTGACCCAGCGGATCCGGCCTTCGCGGCGCGTCAGGCAGACCAGATCCGCCTCGGTCGAGAGCACGAAGACGAAATCTCCCGCGACCCATGGCGTGTCGATGCTGCCGAGGTCGGCATCCCAGACTCTTGCGCCGGTCCTGAGGTCGATGCCGACGGTGCGTCCGGAATTGCCGGCGGCGATCACGATGCCGCGGTCGATGACGGGATTCCCCCGGATGTCCGAGAGGCCCGCGATCTGGTCGGAGCGGCGCACTTGCACCAGCGCGTCCTGCCAGATGATGCGGCCGTTCTCGATGCGCAGCGCGAAGATCTCGCCTGAGGAGTAGGCGACGACGACGGCGCCGCTATCGACCGCCGGGCTCGGGCCGCCGAGCAGCCCCGCCACCTCCGGAATACCGGCATGAACCCACTGGCGCGCGCCGTCAGAAGCATCGAGCACGCTGCACTGGTTGTCGACAGTGGCGACGATGACGCGACCCTGCACAGCGGTCGGCGCGGAGCGCACGGGACCGGGGACGGTCTGGCGCCACAGAACCTTTCCCGACGCCGCCTCCATCGCCACGACCTGAGCGAAACCGGTGCCGACATAGATCCTGCCGTCCGCGTAGGCGATGCCACCCGCATGCGCCGGGTCGCCGCTCTCATTCTCGGGCCTGGCGGAGGCTCGCCAGATATTGGCGCCGGTTCGGGCATCGAAGGCGCCGACGCGCGCATCGGCATCCGTGACGAAGACCTTGCCCTCGGCAACGATCGGCGTCGCAAGCAGGCGGATCGACGAGCTGCTGCCCGTACCGGCGCGAATGCGCCAGGCGACCTTGAGTTCGTCGGCTCCGTCAAGATGCTGCATCGCATGGCTCGGCGTGCCGCTCGATACCGTCCAGCTGTCGTTGGCGAAGGGGCGCGGCAGCCTGACCGGGACATTGGCGAGGCCGGGATCCGGCTCGAGCTTCTGATCGATGACCAGGACCGATAGCCGCGTGCCGGGCAGCGGCGGCGGCGGGGTCGCTCCGAACCAGTCATCGGTGAGGCCGCAGCCGCCAAGCGTCGAGGCGGAAAGCGCGGAGAGGAAGTGGCGGCGGCTAAGGCTCACGGATGCTCCCGGCTCAATCGGCGAGCGCCGCCACCATCTCCGCGGCGCGGCCGCGAATGGCAGGCGACGCCGTCGGATCGTCGGCGAGCTGGCGGAAGATATCGCGGGCCCTCGTCTTGTCACCCTGGCCCAACGCGATCACGGCGGTGAGCTCGAGCGCCGGGTGACGCCAGGGATTGCTCGCCTGGGTGAGCGGCGCGAGCTTGAGGGCGGCTGCGGCGGCTTCCGGCCCGTCAGCGCGATGCTGGGCGGCCAGCAGGACGGAGAGGTCGCGGAAGACCGGGTCGACGGAGCCGTCGCCGGCAACCTGGTCGTAGACCTCGATCGCCTGGGCCGACTGCCCGCCGCGAACCAGGGCCGCCGCCTGATGCAGGCGGGCGAGAGTGCTGACACCGGCCCCGGCGCTCTTGGAGAGAGAGGCCAGCGCGTCGGGGCCGAGCTTGGGATCCGTCGCCGACAGCTCGATCGCCTCGACCAGCTTGCGGGTATCCTCCGCCCGCCGGCTCTTCGCCCAGTCGCGATAGGCGACCGTTCCGGCGACGCCCAGAACCAGGATCACCATCGCGGCAGCCGCGAACTTGCCGTACTTGTCCCACAACCGCTTGTATTGATCGCGGCGTAGACCCTCGTCGACTTCCTGAATGAAATCCGTCACCCGACAGGCTCCTGGGGACCGCTGCAAAAACGGCCGCTAACATACCGGCGGGCCCCCGAAGGGGCAAATGGCGAACCCACGTGCTTCCTTGACGCAGGAACGCCCGAGAAATGGCCTGCGCCAGGGCTTTGCGCAAGCCCCCGACCGGCCCCCGCCCGGCCCTTTACGCGCGGCGGGAATTGGGGAAGACTTCCGGGCATGGTGTCCTTTCTCCTGCGGCGCCTCGCCGCGAGTGCCGCAGCGTAATGACCGAGCTGATCCGCCTCGCCGACCATAAACGGCCGCGCCAGGTGTTCTTCAGCCGCACCGAACTCATGCAGCTTCTCGGCCTGTACAGCCGGCAGGTAGCAGCCGGCGAATGGCGCGACTACGCCATCGACCACAAGGCCGGGATGGCGATCTTCTCAGTCTTCCGCCACAGCTTCGACAAGCCGCTGTTCTCGATAGCGAAGTGGTCGGACAACCAGCGCCCGGCCGGCTATGCGGTCTTTGCCGGCCCGCGGCGGCTCAAGGCGGGCGGCTCGCTGCTCGATGTGCTGGCCGTGCTCGAGGGTCGCCCGAAGCTCGTCGGCGCCTGAGCGACTGACAAGAAAAGCCCCACCGACCGAAGCCGGCGCGGTCCTCAACACGGCCCAAGCCTCGATCAGCGCTTGCCCGCGTCCCACCAGACGGCCATGTCGCGCTTCAGCCAGCCGGCAACGCTCCTCCGGTGGATGGTCGGCTCGGTACTGGCCGACCGGGGCATGAGGACGCTCTCGGTTCACGGCCGCTTTCCTAAAGGAAACGGCGCGTCCGGAAGGACGCGCCGTCGCATCTTCAAACGCCTGTTACGACTTATCGACGCCCCACCACACGACCATCACGCCCTTGACCAGGCCGCTGACGTTCTTGCGGTGAATGATCGGCTGATCGTACTGGCCGACCGGGACATAGGGGATGTTCTCCCACAACCGCTTGTGCCACGCGTCGGCCAGTTGCTTCTGCTTGGCGGGATCGGTCTCGCGCATAAAGGCCTGCCGCATCTTCTCGGCCTCCATGTCGCAGGGCCAGCCGAACCACGCGGCGTCGCAGGCGGTCAGCGTGCCGAGATTCGAGAACGGCAGTGCCTGCGAGGCGCCGCCTGCCGTGGTGTGGAAGATGTGCCAGCCGCCCTGGTCAGGCGGGTCCTTCTTGCCGCGCCGGGCGACGACGTTGCCCCATTCCTGGAGCTGCAGGTCGACGTTGACGCCGATCTTCTTGAGGTTATCGGCGGTCACGAGCGTCAGCGACTTGAGGAAGCCGATGTCGGATGCGCCGATCAGGGTGATCTTCTCGCCCTTGTAGCCGGCTTCGGCCATCAGCTGCTTGGCACGCTCGATGTTCTGCTTGGCATAGGCCTCGGTTCCTGCCTGGGTGCCGAAGGGCGCCTTGCAGATCCACAGCGAAAAGCAGGGCGTCGAGTCCTTCCAGAACTGCTCGCCGCCATACGAGGCCTGCGCGTATTCGCGCTGATCGACCATCAGCGCCAGCGCCTGCCGCGCTTTTATGTTGTTGAAGGGCGGCTGCAGGTGATTCGGCCGCATCATCCCGTAGATTCCGGTGTTGAAGATCTTCGAGATGACGATGTCCGGATTCTTCTCGATCGTCGGTACGTTGTCGAGCGAGGGCTGATCGAGCAGATCCACCTCGCCCTTGGCCAGCGCCGCATAGGCAGTGGTCGAATCCGGGATCACCGCGTACTCGACGCGATCGACCTTCACGACCTTGCCACCGGCCAGCCCGTCGGATGGTTCGCTTCGCGGAACATAGTCACGGTTCTTCTCGTAGACGAGCTTCGAGCCCGGTACCCATTCGGCCTTGTTGAACTTGAACGGGCCGGACCCGATCGTCTCGGTGATCGGCGTCGCTGGATCGATCATCGCCTCCTTCTCACGGTAGATGCCGCCCGCCTGGTTGATGCCCGACATCGAGAAGAGCGCGAAGCCGAAGGGCTCCTTCAGCGTCATGACGACGGTCTTGTCGTCCTTGGCTTCGATCTTGGCGAGGAAGCCCTCGAGCGTGCGGCCGAGAGACTCGCGCTGGACGAACCGCTTGACCGAGGCGACCACGTCCTTGGAGGTGACAGCCGAGCCGTCATGGAATTTGAGGCCTGGCCGCAAGGTCATCGTGTAGGTGAGCTTGTCCGGCGAGACGGTGTAGTTCTCCACCATCTGCGGCTTCGCTTCCATGTTGATGTCCCAG
>VGEH01000082.1 GCA_016869375.1 Alphaproteobacteria bacterium
CGGTATCTTGAGATTGACGTCTCCCGCCTTGGTCTGCAGCGTCCGATCGTAGCTGCCGGCTCGCCTGTCCTGCCGCGCTTCGCTGCGCTCATAGCGACCCGCACCGCACAGACGGTCGGCCTCAGACGCAAGGAGTGCATTCAGCGTCTCCTCGACCGTGCCGCGCACCATCTCTCCCAGATGATCCCTGATCCGAGCCTCGTCGATCTGGATCACCTGGCCCATCGCAGTCTCACTGCTCATCGTTTGCTCCTTCACTCTAGAAGAAGCCACCATTCCCGAAAGTGCGAAAGATTCTGTACGTTATCGTTTTCCATCTCGCTCTCCCGCGATCTTCCTGCCCTGGATAAGGCTGGGGAGCGGGGGCGGTTGCGCGCTTAGAGACGATCGACCCGGCGTAGCTTGGGGAAGATGACGGCGCCGAGACCCGAAAGCACCAGGGTCAGCGCGCCGCCGAGAACGAGCGCTCCCGGTGCGCCGAGCCAGGCGGCGGTGAGGCCGGCCTCGAGCCCGCCGAGCTGGTTCGACATGTTGATCGCCATCGCATTGGCCGCAGCGACGCGGCCGCGCACCTCGTCGGGCGTGCCGAGCTGGATCATCGACATGCGCACGATGACGTTGACCTGGTCGGCGGCGCCGTAGAGCGCCAGGGCCAGCGCCGAGAGGAGGAAGTTGGTGGAGAGACCGAGCAGCCCGGTGGCGAGGCCGTAGGCGGCGAGCGAGAGGAGGAAGACGAGGCCCGCGCGGCGATCGATCGGCCGCCAGGAGAGATAGGCGCTGATGGCGAGCGCACCGATCGCAGGCGCGCTGCGCAGCAGACCGAGGCCCCAGGGGCCGACGGCGAGGATGTCCTTGGCGATGATCGGCGTGAGCGCCGTGGCGCTCGCCACCATGACGACGAAGAGGTCGAGGGCGATGACGCCCAGGATCGTCTGGTTGGCGAGGATGAAGGTGACGCCGCCGAAGATCGAGGGGCGCGCCGTGCCTTCGTAGCTCGGCGGCACCGGCGGCATGCCGGCGACGGCGATGAGTGCGGCCGCGGTCATGGCCATCGCCGTGCCATAGACGACCTCAGGCCCGAAGACATAGAGCACGCCGCCGAGCGCCGGGCCGGCGATGGCCGCGGCCTGGCCGACGGAGGAGGAGAGCGCGATCGCCGCGCGGATATGATGGGTCTCGACGAGCTTCGGCAGGATCGCGGTCGTGGCCGGGTGATCGAAGGCGCGGGTCGCGCCGAAGACGACCAGCATCGCGTAGATCGACCAGTGGCCGAGCATCGCCGGCAGCACGGCGAGCCCGAGCATCAGGGCGAGGTAGACGATGGCGCAGACCTGGATGATGCGCCGACGGTCGACGCGGTCGGCGACCTGTCCCGAGAGCGGCATCAGCGGGATGATGGGCGCGAACTGCGCCAGGCCGACGAAGCCGAGCGCGATCGGATCGCCGGTCAGGTCGTAGACCTGCCAGCCAACCGCGGTCGCCTGCATCTGGGTCGCGAGCGAGACCAGCAGCCGCATCATGAGATAGCGGCCGAAGACGGGATCGCGGAAGCCTTTGAATGGAGCGGGTGCGGCGGTAGAGGTCATGCAGGCGGGAGGAACATTGTCGGCGGCCGCGAAAGCGAGGACACTGGCGCCGCATTCCCGGAGGATAGCATGCAGCAGCGCACGATCGGTCGTTCCCTCAAGGTGTCCGCCATCGGCCTCGGCTGCATGAGCATGTCATCGGTCTACGGCAAGGCGGAGGACGATCAGTCGATCGCGACGATCCACCGCGCCGTGGAGCAGGGCCTCTCCCTGCTCGACACCGCAGATGCCTATGGCATGGGCCAGAACGAGACCGTGGTCGGAAAGGCGCTCAAGGGCATCCGCGACAAGGTCGTGCTCGCGACCAAATTCGGCCAGGTAACGCGCGAGGGGAAGAGCGGCATCGACGGCACGCCGGAGAATGTCCGCCAGGCCTGCGACGGCTCGCTGAAGCGCCTCGGCGTCGAGGTCATCGACCTCTACTACCAGCACCGCGTCGACCCCGATGTGCCGATCGAAGAGACGGTTGGCGCCATGGCCGAGCTGGTGAAGGCCGGCAAAGTCCGCCATCTCGGCCTCTCGGAGGCAAGTGCGAAGACGCTCCGGCGCGCCCACGCCGTGCATCCGATCGCGGCGCTGCAGACCGAGTACTCGCTATGGACCCGCGATCCGGAGGCCGAGATCCTGCCGACCTGTCGCGCGCTCGGCATCGGCTTCGTCGCCTACAGCCCGCTCGGCCGCGGCTTCCTCTCGGGTGCCATTCCGACGCGCGAGTCGTTGGTCGCCGGCGACCGCCGCCTTGAGCATCCGCGCTTCGCTGCCGAGAATATCGCGCGTAACGCGGACAGACTGCCGACCCTCAAGCGCATCGCGGACGCGAAGAATGCGACGCCCGCTCAGATCGCGATCGCCTGGCTGCTCTCGCGCGGCCCGGACATCGTGCCGATTCCCGGCACCAAGCGCATCGAGCGGCTCGAGGAGAATCTGGGCGCGCTCGATATCAAGCTGTCGCCGCCCGAGGCGGTCGAGCTCGACACCGCCTTCCCGGTCGGTGCCACCGCCGGCGATCGGTACCCGGCGGAGCATCTGGCACGGGTCGGCATTTGACCGATCGTGCCGGCGTGGGCGGGCCGCTCGAGCGCGCGCTCGCGCTCCATCAGGCAGGCCGCCTCGACGAGGCGGTCATCCTTTGCGGTGAGATTCTCGTCAAGGAACCCGGGCACGTCGCCGCGCTCCATGTGGCGGGCATCATCGAAGAGGAACGCGGCCGATACGCCGAAGCCGAGAGGCTCCTCGCTCAGGCTCTGCGCGTCGAGCCTCGGTCGGCGGTCGCCGCCCTGAAACGCGGCGTCGCGCTGCACCGCCTCGGCCGTCTCGAAGAAGCCGCGAGGACCTTCGAGCAGGCGCTCGCGATCAATCGGGACCTCGTCGAGGGCTGGCACGGCCTTGGCCTTGCCACGCTCGATCTTCGGGGGCCCGAGGCGGCCCTGCCTCACTACGCGCGGGCGTTGGCGCTTCGGCCGGACGATCCGGCCATCCTGGTCAATCGTGCGAATGCGCTTCGCCGCCTCGACCGGATCGAGGAAAGTCTCCCTTGGTTCCTTCGCAGCCTCTCAGCACAGCCCGGCTATGCCGAGGCCCACTACAATCGCGGCCTCGCGTTTCAAGATCGGCGCCGATTCGACGAGGCCATCCCGAGCTATCGCCGGGCGCTCGCGTTGAAGCCGGGCTTCGCCGAAGCCTGGAACAATGCGGCGGGCATCCTGCTCGGCATCGGTGCGCGCGACGATGCGATCGCGGCCTATGAGCGCGTGATGGCCTTGTCTCCCTCGGCGGGTGTCGAGCGCGCTCGCCTCTGCACTCTTCTCTATCGCGAGCCGGCCGATGGCCGGTTTCTTGGCCTGGCGATCGCGGCGGCGAAGCGCAACGCGCCTGCCACGAGGTTGCCGCCGCTCGGCAATGACCGGGATACGGATCGGCGAATCAAGGTCGGCTTCCTCTCGTCCGATTTTCACTTCCATCCCGCCGGCAGGACCTTCCGCTCCGTCTTCGCCCATCGAGACCGGCAGGCCTTCGAGTATCTGTGCTATGCGCATGAGCGCCGGAGCGACGCGCTCAGCGACTGGTACCGCGTGCAGGCCGATGCTTGGCGGCCGGTTCAAGATCTGTCGGATCGCGAGGTGGCCTCGCTGATCCGGCAGGACCGTGTCGATGTCATGGTCGTGATCGCCGGCTACTTCGACAGCAACCGACCGGCAGTCGCGGCATGGCGCGCCGCCCCCGTGCAGATCTCGATCGGAGACGCGGCGACCAGCGGCATCGCGGAGATGGACTATTTCGTCGGCGATCCCATCTTGACGCCGGCCGACGGAAGGGAACCGTTCGTCGAGACGCCCGTGCAACTGCCGATCTACTATAACAATCCGTCTCGGGCAGCGCTGCCGATCCGGCCTCGCCGAGCGGCCCCGGACGGCGCCGTCGTCTTCGGCTCCTTCAACAACCCGAACAAGCTCACCTCCGGCATGCTGCGGCTCTGGGGCCGGATCCTCGATCGCCTGCCGAAAGCGCGGCTGGTGCTCAAGTACAAGGACGACTTCGCGCGGCCGTGGCTGCAGAAGCGAGTGCTCTCGGAGATCGGGGTTGTTCCGGGCCTTGCCGGTCGGGTCGATTTCATCGCCGCGGACGAGGTGGAGGAGGCGCATCTCGCGCGTCATGGCGATATCGATATCGCGCTCGACAGCCAGCCGTTCAGCGGTGCGACAACCAGCTTCGACGCCCTCTGGATGGGTGTTCCCGTCGTCACGCGGCTCGGCGGGACCGTCCTCGGCCGGATGACCGCCTCGCAGCTGATTCCGCTCGGTCTCGACGACCTGGTGGCGCGGACGGACGAGGAGTATGTGAGGATTGCCGTCGAGCTGGCACGCGACCAGCCGCGCCTGGCGGCGCTGCGCTCGAGCCTGCGCGATCGGCTCCGCGCTTCGCCGATCGTGGATGGCGAAGCCTATGCCAAGAACTTCGACGCGCTCCTTCGCGGTCTCTGGCGCCGCTGGGCGACCGAACCGCTCCGCCCCTAGCCTCTGGCGAAGTCGATCGCGAAGTAGACGAAGGCGGCGCCGGCGATGCGGTCGATCCAGCGCTGCGCGCGGGTGTAGGCGGCGGAGGCGCGCGGCGTCGTCAGGACGAGGGCGAGGAGGCCGTAGAAGGCGAGCGAGATCGCCGTCATCAGGATCGTCGCGGCGAGGCCGAGAAGCAGCGGCGGCTCGGGCGGTAGCGTTGCGGCAAAGACGCTGGCGGTGAAGATCGCGGCCTTGGGGTTGGCGAGGTTGGTGAGCAGGCCCAAGCGAAAGGCCGAAGACGCCGTCATCGGCGGCGCCGTATCCGCATCGGCCGGCGGACGGAAGCTGCCGATCACCATGCGAAGCCCGAGATAGGCGAGGTAGGCGCCGCCGGCGAGCTTTATCGCCGTATAGAGCCAGGGCAGGGCGTTGAACAGAAGACCGATACCGAAGAACACCGCGACGCACCAGGCGATCGTGCCGACGCAGATGCCGAGCACCGTGCGCATCGCGGCCATGCGGGTCTGGGTCATCGCCACGCGCACCGTCACCAGGAAGTCGGGGCCGGGTGATAAGTGAGCAATAAACCAGATGGTCGAGATGCCGGCGAGAACGGTGGCCATCTGGTCGAAATTCAGGTTCATGAACAGGAGGTTACTTGCGCCGCTCCAGTCTCCGGCAGATCACCGGAAACTCACGAAATCGCGGTTTCGTGTTGGCCTAGTATCCGGGCCGCCATGAGTGGTGCGGTGCTCCTGCAGTCTCCGGTCGAACGCGCCCAGCGCTTCCGAGCGCTGGCGGAGGAGATCCGCGCCACCGCCGAGGCCATGGTCGAGCCGGATGCCAGGCGGACCATGCTTTACATGGCCGACAACTACGACTCGCTCGCCGATCACATCGAAGAGCAGCTCGAGAAGGGTGCCAACTAGCTGCGCGCCGCCAGGCGGGGAAGCCTGAGCCGCATGGTGCAGCTTACGCCTTCCGTCAGGTAGGAGGTCTGCACATCGCCGTTCATCTCCTGGGCGAGCGCCGGGAGAAGACGCGAGCCGAAGCCCGAGCGCTCGGGCGCGACGACGGGTGGCCCGCCATACTCCAGCCATTGCAGGCGGAAATCGACCTCGTCGCGGCGCTCCTCCGCCGTCCAGCTGATCGAGACGCGGCCGGAATCGTTCGACAGCGCGCCGTACTTGACGGCGTTGGTCGCGAGCTCGTGCAGCATCATCGAGACCGACACGGTTGCCGCCGACGAGAGCAGCACCCGCGGCCCGCCGACCGAGAAGCGGCGGTCGTCGTCGCCGCGCAGTGGCGCGATCGCATCGCGCACGACCTCGCCGATATCGGCGGCCTCCCATTGCTTGCGGGTCAGCAGCTCGTGGCTGCGGGCCAGCGCCTGCAGGCGCGCGTTGAAAGCCCGGAAGGCCTCGGGCCCCTGGGCATGGCGGAAGCTCAGGGAGGCGATCGACTGCACGGTCGCCAGCACGTTGCGGGCCCGATGGTTGAGCTCGTGCAGCAGAATCTCGCGCTGGCGGTCGACCTTCTCGCGCTCGCGCTCTTTGACCGCGAGCTGGTCGGCGAGCAGGTCGAAGGCCTGCGCCACCGTCTCGATCTCGCCGTCGCGCCCGTCCATCCGCGTGCGCACGCTCATGTCGCCGTTGCGCCAGGTCTCGGCCGTCTGGACGACGCGCATGACTTTGTGCGCGATGTAGGCGTGCCCGAACCACCAGGCGAGTATCAGCGTGGCGATGCTGCCGGCGGCGAGGAAGGCGAGGCTTCGGCGCGTCGAGCGCTCGATGGTCTGGAACGCGTCGTCGGAGTCCGTGCTAACGCCGACATAGATTCCGAAAGGCGATGCCGTCGCCGGCACATATCCGGCAACGCGGCGTTTTCCCTCGGCATTTACCAGCTCCAGCGATCCAGGCGCCGGAGCGGTAAGGAGATAGCGATACTCCTCGTTTAACCGGGTTCCGACGAAGCGCTCCGGATTCGGCTCGCGCACGATGAATACGCCGTCGCGGTCGGTGATGGCGATGACATTGCCGGTCTCGATGCCGCGGTCTCGCACCCGCTGCGCCAGCCAAACCAGATTGACGGCGGCGACGACGGCACCTTCGACCGCGCCGGCGTCGTTGACGATCGGAAGCACCGCCGGAAGACGCGGTCCGCCGGATACGACGCCCGTCACGTACTCGCCGAGAGCGAACTTTCCCGACTCGATCGCTTCACGGAATCCCGGCAACCCCGCGAGATTCAGCGGCGTCGGCAGCCGGTTGCTCCGGCAACGGCTGTCGCCTTTCGCGTCGGTCACGGTGACGGCGGCGACCTGGGGCACCGTCGCGATCACCTTGGCCAGGAAGTCGTTGCAGGCCGCGGTGTCGGTGGAGCGCAGAACCGGTGCAGCGGCGATCGTCGTGACGACGGCCCGCACGCCGTCGATGATCTGCTCGACCTCGGAAGCGGCGAGCTGCGCGTTGCGGACCGCGCCGGCGTGAACCTCCTCCAGGCGGGCGCGGCGGAAGTCGATCTCGTTGTAGACGAGCATCAGCGTCGTCGGCAGCAGCGAGATCAGCGCCAGCACGAACAGCCGCTGGGCCAGGGTCAGCCTGAGGGCGAAGCGCTTGCGGCCAAACGGAACGGAGGGGGTCGCGGGGTTCGTCGCGGACATCTTGGAGAGCGTAGGGACCTGACCTCAACCGAGTGCAACACAATGCTGACCCGAGAGTTCGTCGCCCTGTGACAAAATCGCGATCCGCGGTGAGCTCAGCCCGCGACCGCTTCCGCTCTTCGCCTCAGGAACCACGCTACGAGGATGGCCGGGACCACGACCGCCATCTGCAACGCCGGGACCACGAAGAAGGCGAGCCCGCTCTGCGGGTCGAGATGGAGCACCAGCATGTCGACATAGACCCAGGTGCCGAAGGCCACGACCATGACCGCGGCCGCGGCCATCACGATCCGCGTCGGCGGGGGATCGTCGTCCCGCCCGAAGAGCCAGAGATGGCCAAGGGGCAGCAGGCACCAGGCCAGGAAGACCAGGGTCGGGAAATGGAGAAGGGCCGCGAGCGATCCGGTAGACTTGAGGAACAGCGTGAGCGTCGCCGCCGCCCCCGCCACCAGCACCAGCCGCTTGAGACCGATCAGGCCCATGCGGCGAGGGTAGGGAGCGCCCGTTTCCCGGTCAACCGGCCGGGCCTGGCCCTGTCAGTCGCCTGTTCCGTATTGCGGGGGTCGTGCCCAGGCGGAACGTGTCCCGGATCAGCTCCGCGGTCGAACGGAGATCGGCCTCGCTCGTGCAGGTGCAGGGCACGCCGGCGCCGCAGGCGCAGGCATCCGAGCGCCGGCTCAGCTCCCGCCAGGGACGGCCGACATGGTTTTCGCAGACCCATCCGGTACGATCGCAGAACCAGCAGAGCATCGGCGCTACTCCCTGGGGCTCGAGGGCGCAGGAGAAAACGCCGGCGGACGGGCCGGTTCTGTGTCCTTTCGATGCGCGGCTTGGAAGCGAGAAAAGCTAGATGGGTACAGCCAGAGACGGGCGCGCCTTTCCAATGATGGCGGCCAGGGTGTACCGCAGCGACTCCGGCACGCCCATCAAGTCGTTGAAGATCACCTCCCAGAAGACGATGTCGCCGCTGAACCTTGGATCCGCCAGGACGGCCCTGATCAGGGCCTCGGTATTGGCCGGCCCGCCGCGCTCAAGCGAGTGGCGCATGTAGAGCGAGAACATCGCAAAGACCTTGAGCCGCAATTGGCTGACGAGCAGGTCTCGGTCCTCGGGTCGAAACTCGGAAGCGGCCGGCGCGTTGAGCACGAGTTCCAGGTGGTCCATCCACTCGCCGACCGCCCAGTCACCGGTCCTTAGCGCAAACTCGGTCTTGTCCGCGGGATTAGCCTCGGATTTTAGCCGTCCGGCGTAGGGCAGGAAGCACGCGTCATGCTGGAGCGCGACGCTGCACATGATCCACCGCTGAGTGAAGATGCCGCCATCGAGTGGAAGCTTGGCGAGATCGACGCGCTGACGGTCGAAGGCGAGGCCGCCGATATGCCCGGCGACGTAGTAGGCCCAAGTAGCGGCTCGGCGCCCCGCCGGCTCGATCATCGGTTGAGACAGTCCGGGAAGCCGGGGCAGCTCGGCCTGCGGAATGAGAATCGCACCGACCTTCGGATATCGTCCCACGATCTCCTTTAGCTCGCCGATGTAGTGGGCCGTCAGCTCATCTTCGTCGGAAAGCAGTACCACCCAGTCATTCGCTGCAGCGAGGATGCCGCGATAGTACGAGCGAACCATGCCGAGGTTCCGTGGGTTCCGAAGAGGAACGAGGCGCGGTTCACTCTTCGCATGCTCGACGAGGAGCGCGAAGGTCCCGTCCTCCGAGCCGTTGTCAACGACGACGAGCTCAGCATCGAGCGGCTTCAGAGCGGCGAGCGTCTTCGGCAGAATCCGGGCTCGATTGCGGGTCGAGATCACGATGCTGAGCATGGGCAGGCCCGGGGCTGGCTATCCTGCCTCTTAATCTACCGGCTCGACGAGGCGAGCGCGACCATCCCCCGGCTGGGCGAGACGAAGCGCCGAGGCCAGTTTCGGACCGCAGGAACGTCCGCGGTGGAATGGATGATCCATCACCGAAAATTGCATCGAATTGCCGGGCAAGTAAAAATTGGTAGCGGTGGACGGATTTGAACCGCCGACACAGGGATTATGATTCCCCTGCTCTACCCCTGAGCTACACCGCCACCGGGCAACCGGTCCGGGACCGGCCGGCTGCAAAAGAGAGCGTGCCTATAGGCCGCCCCTGGGGGTCCCGTCAAGCGAGGCCGCCTGTCCTAAAAATATGGGTTCCAGTCCCCTGCCTGTCTAGGAACGGGCTGTCTCGGCCGGGACGAAGTGGCTGACATCGACAAGCAGCGCATGCGCCCGGACGTCGTGCGTGGAGGCGCCGATGGCGGTGTAGAAGGCATGCGCCTCGGCATTGGCGGCGAGCGAGGTCCACCAGAGGAAGCTGCGCTCGCGCCGCTTCGCCTCGGCGGCGACCGCCTGGATCAGGGCGCGCCCGGCGCCTGATCGCCGCGCCTCGGGGCGGACATAGAGGTCGGCGAGGTAAAGGCCGCGGGCGGCGAAGGCCGGCTCGTAGGATTCCGTGAACAGGGCATAGCCGATCGGCCGGCGCTCCCGCTCGGCGACCAGGATGTCGAATTCGCGCTCGTCGCCGAAGCCGTCGCGGCGGATCGCCGCCTCGTTCAGATGGCCGATCGGATCCTTCTGATGCGCCCGGAGCGCGGCGACGAGGAGAGCCAGCGCCGGCGCATCTTCGATCACCGCCGGGCGGACCAGGACATCGCTCATGCGGCCCTCGTCATGCCGCCTTGGCGATCCAGCCGCCGCCGAGCACGCGGTCCCCTTGGTAGAGGACGCCGGCCTGGCCGGGGGAGACACCGTGCTGCGGCTCATCGAGCCGGATCTCGGCGCCGCGATCAGTGGCGAAGACGCGGGCGGACGCGGCCGGCGCCGCCGAGCGCAGCTTGACCGCGACCGCGACGCCGTCATCGGGGATCGGCGCGTGGCCGAGCCAGTTGAGGTCGCGCAGCACGACGCGGCTCACGCCGAGCGCCGACTTCGGCCCGACCACGACACGGCGCGTCTCGGGCTCGAGGCGCACGACATAGGAGGGCTCGGCGCCGTCCGTGGTCGCACCGATGCCGAGGCCTTTGCGCTGTCCGACGGTGAAGTCGACGATGCCCTTGTGGCGGCCAAGAACGCGGCCGGAGAGATCGACGATCTCGCCCGGCGCCTCGGCCTCCGGACGCAGCTTGCGCACGATCTCGGCATAGCGTCCGCCCGGCACGAAGCAGATATCCTGGCTGTCCGGCTTGGACGCCACCTGCAGCCCGAGGCGGCTGGCGATCGCGCGCGTCTCCTGCTTCGGCTTGTCGCCGAGCGGAAAGCGCAGCAGCGCCAGCTGGTCCTTGGTGGTGCCGAAGAGAAAGTAGCTCTGGTCGCGGCCGGGATCGGTGGCGCGATGCAGCTCCGGCCCGGCGACGCCTTCAATGCGGCGGACATAATGGCCGGTCACCAGCGCCGCGGCGCCGAGATCCCTCGCCATCGCCAGCAGATCGGCGAACTTGACCGTGCGGTTGCACAGCACGCAGGGGATCGGTGTCTCGCCCGCGAGATACGAGGCGGCGAAGGGAGCCATGACCTGATCTCGAAACCGCGCCTCGTAGTCGAGCACGTAATGCGCGATGCCGAGCCGCGCGGCGACACGGCGCGCATCGTGGATGTCCTGCCCGGCGCAGCAGGCGCCAGACTTCTTCACCGCCGCACCATGATCGTAGAGCTGCAGCGTGAATCCGGCGACACGATAGCCGGCTTCGACCAGCATGCCGGCGACCGCGGAGGAATCGACCCCGCCGGACATGGCGACGGCGACCAGATGGTCGGACGGCTTCCCGCCGAGATGCAGCGGGTCGAACATCGCTACCCGCGCTCGTCTAGCCAGGCCATCTGGATCGCTTCCAGGATCTTCTCGCCCGAGCGGTTGGGGTCGTCCTTGAAGTCGGGCAGCTCCATCACCCAGCGATGCAGGTCGGTGAAGCGGATCGACATGATGTCGACGTCGGGATGCGCCTCGTCGAGCGCGATCGCGATGTCATGCGTGTCGGTCCAGCGGAGCGCCTTCGGCATGGCTACTTGTCGACCATCATGTTGCGCGTGGCGGAAGGCAGCGTGACGGTCAGCCCGTCCAGCTCCTCGGTGATGATGATCTGGCAGCCGAGACGCGAGGTGTGCGTGAGCCCGAAGGCGAGGTCGAGCATGTCCTCCTCGTCCTCGGTCGCGTCCTTCAGCCGCTCATAGTCCTCGGGATCGACGATGACGTGGCAGGTCGAGCAGGCGAGCGAGCCTTCGCAGGCGCCTTCGAGATCGATCCCGTTGCGGTGCGCAATCTCGAGGACCGAAAGCCCGACCGGCGCTTCGACCTCTTTGCGGTTCCCCTGGGGATCGACGAACGTCATCTTCGGCATGTCGACTCTCGCTCCGGACTCTTAAGACTTTTCTTCTTCGGGATCGGGCGCCAGGCAGCCGCCCGGATCGCCCTTGAACTCGTCGATCGAGTGGCCGGCAAGCCCCGCGCGGATGGCACGGTCCATGCGCCGCTCGGCAAAGGGCCGGGCCACGTCCTCCAGCGCCTCGACCGCCGCCTTGATCCGGTCGCGGTCGTCGCCTTCGATCGCCCGGGCCAGCCCCTGGCGGGCCTTTTCTATACGGTCGGCCTCGCCGGCGTCGAGCATCGAAGCATCGGCCGCCAGGGCCGACCGGAGCGCCAAAAGGACGCGCTGGCCCTCGACCCGGTTCTCGATCAGGAGCCGGCGCTCCATGTCCTCGCGGCCATGCTCCAGGCTCTCCTCCAGCATCCTGGCCATCTCTTCCTCGGAAAGCCCGTAGGAGGGCTTCACCTCGACGCGCTGCTCGATCCCGGTGGTCTTCTCGCTCGCCGAGACGGTCAGGAGGCCGTCGGCATCGACCTGGAAGGTGACGCGGATGCGCGCCGCCCCCGCCGTCATCGGCGGAATGCCGGCGAGCACGAAGCGCGCCAGCGAGCGGCACTCGGCGACGGTCTCGCGCTCACCCTGGACGACATGGACCAGCATCGCCGCCTGGCCGTCCTGGTATGTGGTGAATTCCTGCGCCTTGGCGACCGGGATCGGCGTGTTGCGGTCGACGATCTTCTCGACGAGGCCGCCCATGGTCTCGATGCCGAGCGAGAGCGGCAGCACGTCCAGCAGCAGCGTTTCGGAGCCTGATGTCAGCGCCTCGGCCTGGAGCGCGGCGCCGAGCGCCACGACCTCGTCGGGGTCGATGTCGGAGAGCGGCGTCTTGCCGAAGAAGGTCTCGACGGCGCGGCGTACCTGCGGCACGCGGGTCGAGCCGCCGACCAGCACGACGCCCTGGATCTCGGAGAGGTCGAGACGCGCATCGGAAACGACCTGGCGGCAGATGGCGATGGTCTTGTCGACCCAGGGCTGGATCAGCCGGTCGAGCTCGGCGCGCGTGAGCCGGTGCAGCGTGGTCTTGCCTCTGAGCATGACCGGGAAGTCACCGGCGTCTCGCGATGTGAGCGCTTCCTTGGCGGCGCGTGCGCTCTTGAGCGTCTGCTTGGCTTCGCCGGATGTGATCGGCTCGCTTCCGAGCTCGGATTTACGGTCGGCGAGCCAGTGTTCGGCAATGGCGTGATCGAAGTCGTCGCCGCCGAGCGAAGCGTCGCCGCCGGTCGCCAGCACCTGGAACACGCCCTTCTCCAGGCGCAGGATCGAGATGTCGAAGGTGCCGCCGCCGAGATCGTAGACGGCGTAGATGCCTTCTGCCGCCTGGTCCAAGCCATAGGCGAGCGCGGCGGCCGTGGGCTCGTTGACGAGGCGCAGCACCTCGAGGCCGGCGAGCTTCGCCGCGTCCTTGGTGGCGAGCCGCGCGGCGTCGTCGAAATAGGCGGGGACGGTGACGACGGCCTTGGTGACCTCGCGGCCAAGATGCTGCTCGGCCTGCGCCTTCACCGCACGCAGGATCTCGGCCGAGACCTCGACCGGCGTGAGACGCTTCTCGCCGATCAGCAGCCGCACCATGCCGCCCTGCGCGGCGTCCAGCTTGTAGGGAAGCGTGCCGGCGAGCGCCTTCACATCGGCCGCGCCACGACCCATCAGGCGCTTCACCGAGAAGATGACGGTCTCAGGCGCGTCGACGATGCGCGCCTGCGCGGCTGAACCTACGACCGGTCCGGCATCGGTATAGGCGACGACCGAAGGAACGAGTCCGTTGCCGTCGGCATCGCGCAGCACTTCCGGCTTGCTGTGCGCGGAGATGGCGACGACGGAATTGGTGGTGCCGAGGTCGATTCCGACCGCCAGCGCCTGATCGCCCTCATGCGGCAGCGGCGTCTCGCCCGGCTCGTGCAGCTGGAGGAGGGTCATGCGACGTTCAGTCGGCGCGCGCGCGCGTCGTCGATGAGCTTGTCGAGGTAGGTCAGGCGCAGCGTCGTCTTCTTCGCTGCTTCCAGATCTTCGGAAGCGAAGTCGCGCGAGAGCTGGGCCGTCGCTGCCTCGGCGTCGCGCCGGGCGCCGGAGACCACCGAGTCCACCTCGGCCGGCGTGCGGGCCTCGGCGAGGGCCTCGCGCATCTCCATCGCTTCCATCAGCAGGGCCGGATCGGCGACGGTCTTGCCGTCGCCGATGGTCTCTATGCCGGAGAGCTTGAGCAGATACGCGGCACGACGCAGCGGGTCCATCAGCGTCTCATAGGCTTCGTTCAGGCTGGTCGCCTGCGCCTGGGAGACGGCACGTTCCTTCGGGCTCCTGGTGGCGAAGCGATCGGGATGCAGCTTCCGCTGAAGCTCGAAATAGCGGCGCTCGACCAGCTTGGGGTCGAGATCGAAGGTCCTAGCGAAACCCAGGCGCGAGAAGTGATCCGCCTGCCCGGGCGGCTGGACGGCCTTGCAGGTCGGACAGAAGGGCTCCGCCGCCGGCACCGGCCCGCGGCAGGACCAGCAGGCATTGGGGGTGGTCAAACGTGGAAGGACTCCCCGCAGCCGCACCGGCCCTTCTCGTTCGGATTGTTGAAGCGGAAGCCGGTTTCCATCTTCTCCTCGACGTAGTCCATCTCGGTGCCAAGGATGAACATCGACGCTTTCGGATCGATCAGGATGGTGACGCCCTTGTCCTCTACCACCTCGTCGAACCTGCCGCGCTCATCGGCGTATTCGAGCGTATAGGAGAGGCCCGAGCAGCCCTTGGTGCGCACGCCGATGCGGATGCCCGCCGACGGCTTGTCGCGCTTGTCGAGAAGCGCCTTCACGCGCGCTGCCGCCGCGTCGGTCAGCGTCATCGCCTGGCGCTTTATGCGCGCCTTCGGCGGCGCGGCAGGAGCCGGAGCGGGCGTGGTGGCAGCGTCGGTCATCGTAGGTCTCTCGCTCTACTCCGCCGCCTTCGGCTTGGCGCCGGCCTTGGCGCGATAGTCGGCGATCGCCGCCTTGATCGCGTCCTCGGCGAGGACCGAGCAGTGGATCTTCACCGGCGGCAGCGCCAGGTGCTGAGCGATCTCGGTATTCTTGATCGTCTCCGCCTGGTCGATCGACTTTCCCTTGATCCACTCTGTCGCGAGCGACGACGAGGCGATCGCCGAGCCGCAGCCGAAGGTCTTGAACTTGGCATCCTGGATGATGCCGTCGGCCGAGACCTTGATCTGCAGCTTCATCACGTCGCCGCAGGCGGGCGCGCCGACGAGGCCGGTGCCGACATCCTCGGCGCCTTTGTCGAGCGAGCCCACATTGCGGGGGTTGTTGTAGTGGTCGATGACCTTTTCCGAATACGCCATGTCAGTCTCCCTCGGGCCCCTAATGGGCCGCCCACTGGATGCTCTTTATATCTACGCCGTCCTGGAACATTTCCCAGAGCGGGCTCATCTCGCGCAGCTTGGTCACGTGCTCGACGATGTCCTGGACCGCGCGGTCGACCTCGTCCTCGGTGGTGAAGCGGCCGAAGCCGATGCGGAGCGAGGTATGCGCCATCGCCTCGTCGACGCCGAGCGCGCGCAGCACGTAGGACGGCTCGAGCGACGCCGAGGTGCAGGCCGAGCCCGACGACACCGACAGATCGTTGATGCCGAGAATCAGCGACTCGCCCTCGACATAGGCGAAGCTCAGGTTGAGGTTGCCCGGGATGCGGTGCTCGAGCGAGCCGTTGAGGTAGACCTCCGGCAGCTTCGCCTTGATCGCGTTGTAGAAGCGGTCGCGGAGCTTCGTCAGCCGCTTCGACTCTTCCGGCATCTCGCGCTCGGCGATCTCGCAGGCTTCGCCGAGGCCGACGCAGAGCGGCGTCGGCAGCGTGCCCGAGCGCATGCCGCGCTCCTGGCCGCCGCCGGTGATCAGCGCCTGCAGGCGGATGCGCGGCTTGCGGCGGACATAGAGCGCGCCGATGCCCTTGGGCCCATAGATCTTGTGGCCGGAGATGCTCATCAGGTCGATGTTCATCGCCTCGACGTCGAGCGGGATCTTGCCGACGGCCTGGGCGCAATCGGTGTGGAAGAACACGCCCTTTTTCCGGCACAGCTTGCCGATCTCGGCCAGCGGCTGAATCACGCCGATCTCGTTGTTCACCGCCATGATCGAGACGATCACGGTCTTGTCGGTGATCGCGGCTTCGAGCTCGGCCAGGTCGACGAGGCCGTCCTGCTTCACCGGCAGGTATGTCACCTGGAAGCCCTCTTCCTCGAGATGGCGCATGGAATCGAGCACGCATTTGTGCTCGGTCACCAGCGTCACGAGGTGGTTCTTCCTGTCCTTGTAGAAATGCGCGACGCCCTTGAGGGCGAGGTTGTTCGACTCCGTGGCACCGGAGGTGAAGATCACCTCGCGCTCGTCCGCGCCGATGATGTGGGCGACCTGCGCGCGCGCCTTCTCGACCGCTTCCTCGGCTTCCCAGCCATAGGTGTGGCTGCGCGAATGCGGATTGCCGAACTTCTCGGTGAAGTACGGAATCATCGTCTCTAGCACGCGCGGATCCATCGGCGTGGTCGCCTGATAGTCGAGATAGATCGGGCGCGTCGGCCGGTTGCGGCCGGGCGCGGCATCCGACTTCTCGGTGGTATTGGCGACGCGGGCTTGCGTAGTCACGTTCCTCTCCTTCACGCGGCCGCGCGCATGTCGCGCTGGCCGATGCGGTCCCGGATCCGTCCGAGCGCCGCGATGAACAGGTCGATCTCTTCCGCCGTCGTCGTCCAGCCGAGGCTGGTGCGGATCGCTTCGCTCGCCGCTTCCTCGGAAACGCCCATCGCCTCCAGCACCGGCGAGGGCCGCACCTTGCCCGAGGAGCAGGCGGCGCCGGCGGAGACCGCGACGCCTTCGAGATCGAGCGCAATGACCAGCGTCTCGGCGGCGATGCCCGGCAGCCGCAAATTCGTCGTGTTCGGCAACCGCGTCGCTTGGTCGGCGAAGATCTCGGCACCGAGGCCGGTGATGCGCTGCTCCAGATCGTCGCGAAGCTGAGTCACCGTCCGCCAGTCGGTCACCGTCGCTGCCGTCGCTGCCGCGCCGAAACCGGCGATGCCGGCGACGTTCTCCGTGCCTGCCCGGCGTCCGCGCTCCTGGCCGCCGCCCCGGATCGCCGGCGCGACGGTTGCGCGCTCGCCGATGACCAACGCGCCGACGCCCTGCGGGCCGCCGAGCTTGTGCGCGGAGATACTCATCAGATCGGCACCGAGTCCAAGGAAGTCAACCGGCACGCGGCCCGCCGCCTGCGCCGCATCGGTATGGACCAGGGCACCGTGCGCCCGCGCGATTCGAATGACATCGGCCAGCGGCTGGATCACGCCGGTCTCGTTGTTGGCGAGCATCACCGAGACGAGAGTCGGCGTTTTGTCGCCCAGCTTGGCTTCGAGATCGTCGAGATCGACGATGCCCTCGTTGGTGACCTTGATGCGCTCGGCGCCGGCATGCGCCAGCACCGAGTCATGCTCGATCGCCGAGGCCAGCACGCGGCGATCGCTGCCGGCAAGCGCCAGCGCATTCGCCTCGCTGCCGCCTGACGTAAAGACGATCTGGTTGGCGCCGGCGCCGATCAGGCTGGCGACGGCCTCGCGCGCATCCTCGATCAGCGCCTTGGCCGCGCGGCCGGCGCCATGCACCGAGGACGGGTTGCCGGTGAGCTCGAGCGCTGCCGTCATCGCCGCCCGGGCCTCATGGCGGATCGGCGAGGTCGCATTCCAGTCGAGATAGGCACGCATGGTCATGGGACTTGCTTGATTACTCCGCGGCGACGGCCGTGGCCGGCACTTCGCGGCGCACGCAGGCCGAGCCGACGACCTTGTTCTCGACCACGTCGGAAAGGCTGACGGAGCGGAGGAAGAGGTGGATCTGGTTGCCGAGTTCCTCCCACAGATCGTGGGTGAGGCATCGCGAGCGGTCCGTCTTGCAGCCGATCGCCGAATGCGCGGCGCAGCGCGTGGCGCGGATCGGCTCGTCGACGGCGAGGATGATGTCGGAGATCTTCACCTCCTCGACGCCGCGGCCGAGCAGGTAGCCGCCGCCCGGGCCGCGCACGCTGCGCACGAGGCCGTTCTTGCGGAGCTTGGCGAAGAGCTGCTCGAGATAGGAGAGGGAGATCTCCTGGCGCTCGGCGATGTCGGCGAGCGAGACCGGATGGCCGGCGCCGTGGCGGGCGAGGTCCACCATCGCCATCACGGCGTAGCGGCCTTTGGTGCTGAGCTTCATGGTTCCCTCATCCCCCGTCGGGTCAGGTCCCGGTGATACGAAGAGTCGAGCGGGCGTCGGGCGGGGCCTGGCTGCCCTCGAGCTCGACGACGCGCTTGCGAAGCTGGTCGACCTCGCCCTGCAGAACCTCGATGGCGCGCGCGACCGGATCGGGAAGCCCGTCCGACGGCGTGCCATAGGCCTGGAACTCGGCGACCTTGGACTTGTCGCGGGTCAGCGCCGGCTTGGCCGGGATGCCCGTCATGGTGACGCCCGACGGCACCTCGGCCACTACCACCGCATTGGCGCCGATGCGCGCCTCGGCGCCGACGGTGAACGGGCCGAGGATCTGCGCGCCGGATCCCACGATCACGCCGCGCTCCAGCGTCGGGTGGCGCTTGCCCTTGTGCAGCTTGGTGCCGCCCAAAGTCACACCCTGGTAGAGGGTGACGTCGTCCCCGACAACCGCCGTCTCGCCGATCACCACCCCCATGCCATGGTCGATGAAGACCCGGCGGCCGATGGTCGCGCCCGGATGGATCTCGATGCCGGTCATCCAGCGCGCGAGCTGGGAAAGGAACCGGCCAGTCAGCCCCCAGCCCTTTCGCCAGGCCGAATGTGCTAGTCGGTGCAACAGGATAGCCTGGAAACCGGGGTAGCAGACGATGACCTCGGCACGACTCCGCGCCGCGGGGTCGCGGGCGATGATCGAATCGATATCCTCGCGCAAGGTCTTGAAAATCATGGCAGCGGCTATGCTATTGTGACCGGAGGCTGGGGAGGCCGGATCCAGCCTCGATCCTGCATATAGTATACCCTACTAGCCTGGTCAAGAATGGCCCAGGCTGGCCTGGAGCCTAGTTTCGCCTTATCCCATCTATCCGGTCAGGATTTCGCCAGTCCGCATGCCTGAGATCATCATCAACGGTCCCGCCGGTCGGATCGAGGGGCGGTATCTTCCGTCCAAGGTCCCGAATGCGCCCATCGCGCTGATGCTGCACCCGCATCCGCAGCATGGCGGGACGATGAACAACAAGATCGTCTACACACTCTACAACCTGTTCGCCCAGCGCGGCTTCGCCACGCTGCGCTTCAATTTCCGCGGCGTCGGGCGGAGCCAGGGCGTGTTCGACCGCGGCGAGGGCGAACTCTCGGACGCGGCGGCGGCGCTCGACTGGCTGCAAACCTACAATCCGGACGCGCCGGCCTGCTGGATCGCGGGATTCTCCTTCGGCGCCTGGATCGGCATGCAGCTCCTGATGCGCCGCCCGGAGATCTCGGGCTTCATCTCGATCGCGCCGCCGTCGAACCTGTTCGACTTCTCCTTCCTGGCGCCCTGCCCCTCCTCAGGATTGATCGTGCACGGAACGGCAGACGAGGTGGTGCCGTCCGAGTCGGTGCAGAAGCTGGTCGACAAGCTCTCGAACCAGCGAGACATCACCATCAAGTACAAGTCGATCCCCGGCGCCAACCACTTCTTCACCAACAAGATCGAGCAGATGGGCAATTCGGTCGCCGCCTATCTCGACGAGGTCTTGAAGGCCCCGGCCAAGGCCAAGGCAGCGAGCTGATAGGAGCCTATCTCGGCAATCGCCATGGCCTGGACCGTCGGTGCAAGAACTTGGGCTAGGAGAGCGGAGCGGCGTGGTGCTGGCGCACCACGAGCGAACGCTCGACGACGCCCAAGCTCTTGCAGCGACGGCCCTCTGGGTTGCGATGCGCTGGACGATGGCTTTGTCGCGGGCGCTAGGCGATGCGTCCAGCATCGCCGTCGCGCCCGCTTCGCGCCCTCGCCTCAGCGCATCGCAATCCAGGCCGTGGCCATTGCCGAGATAGGCTCCTAATGTCGATGACGCTCGATTTCCTCGAGGTCATCCGCGAGCGCGGCTGCCTGCATCAATGCTCCGACGAGGCCGGCTTCAAGAAGCTGACCCACGAGAAGATCGTCACCGGCTATATCGGTTTCGACATGACCGCGGATTCCCTCCATATCGGGAATCTCGTGCAGATCATGATGCTGCGCCGCCTGCAGCAGACCGGGCATCGCCCGATCGTGCTGATCGGCGGCGGCACGACCAAGGTCGGCGACCCGTCCGGCAAGGACGATATGCGCAAGCTCCTGACCGATGCCGACATCGAAAGGAACATGGCGTCGATCAAGTCGACCTTCGGCAAGTTCATCAGGTTCGGCGACGGCCCGAATGACGGGCTGATGGCCAACAACGACGATTGGCTCTCGAAGCTCAACTACATCGAGTTCCTGCGCGACTACGGCCGGCATTTCTCGGTCAACCGCATGCTGACCATGGATTCGGTCAAGCTCCGGCTCGACCGCGACCAGCCGCTCACCTTCCTCGAGTTCAACTACATGGTGCTCCAGTCCTACGACTTCGCCGAGCTGGCGCGTCGCTACGACTGCCGGTTGCAGATGGGCGGCTCGGACCAGTGGGGCAACATCGTGCAGGGCGTCGATCTCGGCCGCCGCGTCGGCACGCCGGATCTCTTCGCCGTGACCACGCCGCTGGTGACCACCGCCTCCGGCGCCAAGATGGGCAAGACCGCCGCCGGCGCCGTCTGGCTCAACGAGGATCGCCTCTCGCACTACGACTATTACCAGTACTGGCGGAACACCGAGGACGCCGATGTCGGGCGCTTCCTCAAGATCTTCACCGACCTCCCGATGGACGAGATCCGGAAGCTCGAAGCGCTCAAAGGGTCCGAGATCAACGAGGCGAAGAAGGTCCTCGCCTTCGAGGCGACGAAGATGTGCCGCGGCGAAGCGGCCGCCGCCGAGGCGGCCGAGACCGCGCGCAAAGCCTTCGAGGAAGGCGAGGCCGGTGGCGTGCTGCCGACGGTCAGCGTCGATCGTGCCCAGCTCGAGGCCGGCGTGCCGATCTGGGAAGCACTCAAGCTCGCGGGCTTCGCCGCCTCCAACGGCGAGGCACGGCGCCTGGTGCGCGGCGGCGGCGTGCGCATCAACGACAATGCCTGCGCGGACGAGAACAGGAAGCTCTCGCCTTCCGATCTCAACGCCGAGGGAATCGTCAAGCTCTCCGCCGGCAAGAAGCGCCACGCGGTGGTGAAGGTCGCCTAGCGCTTCACTTCGCGGAACTCGAGCCAGATCCCATGCGCCGAGTCCGGTCCGACCCATAGGCTACCGGGCGCGCAAGGAAGCGCGATCGCGGTCGTCTTGATCGCTCTCTTTGCCTTCTCCAGGTTCTCGACCGCTACCGTGGCAGCGAGGATCGGCCGCGGCGCGGCGCCGGCGACGAACAGCGCCTCGCCGTCGAGCAGGTCCGCCTGCGCGGTGCTCGATCCGAACGGAGAGCAGCGCTGAGCCCGAAGGGGCGGCGCGTCCATAAGCTGCAGCAGGCTTTGCGTCAGCGCGTCCTCGGCGAGCCAGACCGCGATTAGGCCGAAGGCGGAGTTGGGATGGGCGAAGTGCTCGGGTCGGTCGGTCGGCGAGCGCTGTCTTTTGCCGAAGAAGAGATGATGCAGCAGGCTCGATCGGGGAAAGGTCGCGCGACTGCCGTCGAGCGTCAGCGGCGATCCCAGGGCCGAGATGCGCGCGGCGAGCTCGGTCGTTTCGGGCACGTAGAAGCCGACGAAGGGCGCGCCGTCGCCGCCCCTGAGCCAGTCGACGTACTCGCTGGTCAGCTCATCCGTCGCGGCGGCGGCCGTGATCAGCTCGAGTTCGGTGCCGTCGGGAAACTTCATATGCGCATTTTGGATGCCGTTCGCGTTTCGCTGGCCTGGCTTGAAGGCGAAGCCGAGATCCAGGAAATGCGAGACGGCGCGCGGCAGGTCGGATACGGCGATCGGGATATGGTCGAGGCCGCGGATGAGCGGCTCCGCGGCGCGGGCTGCGGGCGTGACGAGCAGGGCGAAAAGGAGAATCGCGGCACGGAGCATGAGGACGAGACCATAACGCCGGCAATGCCGATCCGGCCGCAACTTATCCACAGCCTCCACTTGGCGTAGTAAAGTACATTTTAACTAAGGGGCTGTCCCAGATAACTCGGTTATGGAGTTATCATGGGACGGATACGACGGAGCCGATTGGGGGTCTCGAAGCAGGATCGCCTGATCGAACATTTCGTAGCAGGAACGACGGCGCGTACCGCATCGAGTCTCTGCGGAGTGAACCGCAAGACAGGGGCGTTTTTCTTTCATCGCCTTCGTGAACTGATCGCCCGCGAGCTGGAAGCCGAGAGCGAGGCGATGTTCGGCGGCGAGATCGAAGTGGATGAGAGCTACTTCGGCGGCCGGCGCAAGGGAAAGCGTGGAAGGGGCGCGGG
>VGEH01000083.1 GCA_016869375.1 Alphaproteobacteria bacterium
GGGCGGACGCGGCGGTCCGCGCGGCCCCAAATCCGATGGCCCTGGCGGCGGTCCCGGCGGTGAACGTCAGTCGCGCGGCCGTGGCCGTGACGGCGATCGTCGCGGTCGCGGCGGCCAGGAAGGCGCGCGCGAGGAATCGGAGCTGACCGAGAAGCTGGTCAGCATCAATCGCGTCGCCAAGGTGGTGAAGGGCGGTCGGCGCTTCGGTTTCGCCGCGCTCGTCGTCGTCGGTGACGGCCGCGGCCGTGTCGGCCACGGCGCCGGCAAGGCGCGCGAGGTGCCGGAGGCGATCCGCAAGGCGACCGAGCAGGCCAAGCGCAACCTGATCAAGGTGCCGCTGCGCGAGGGCCGCACGCTTCATCACGACATGCTCGGCCACTACGGCGCCGGTCGCGTCGTGCTGCGCGCTGCCGCGCCGGGTACCGGCATCATCGCCGGCGGTCCGACCCGCGCGGTGTTCGAGGCGCTCGGCGTCCACGATATCGTCGCCAAGTCGGTCGGCACCTCGAATCCGCACAACATGATCAAGGCGACCTTCGCCGCGCTTCGCAACGTGACGAGCCCTCGCTCCGTGGCCCAGCGCCGCGGCAAGAAGGTGAGCGATCTCGTCGGTGCCAAGCGCGAGGCGGAAGCCTCGTAAGGAATGACGGCCATGGCCAAGGCTGACAGCAAGAAGAAGACGCTTCGCGTCACCCAGATCGGCAGCCCGATCGGACGCGAGGACGACCAGCGCCAGACCCTGATCGGTCTCGGCCTGAACAAGCGCCACCGTACCCGCGAGCTCGAGGACACACCCTCGGTCCGCGGCATGATCCGCAAGGTGCATCACCTGGTGCGGGTCGAAGGCGAGTAAGGGGACTTAGAAGACAATGAAGCTCCACGAGATCCGCGACAACGAAGGCGCCCACAAGCGGCGCATGCGTGTCGGCCGCGGCATCGGCTCGGGTAAGGGCAAGACCTCCGGCCGTGGCGTCAAGGGCCAGAAGGCGCGCACCGGCGTCTCGCTGCACGCCTTCGAAGGCGGCCAGATGCCGCTCTTCCGCCGTCTGCCGAAGCGCGGCTTCAAGCCGATCAACCCTGTGAAGCTTGTCGAGGTGAACCTCTGGCAGCTCCAGGAAGCGGTGGACGCCGGCCGGCTCGATCCGAAGCAGCCGGTGGACGGCGCGGCGCTGGTCGCCGCGCGCGTTATCCGCCGCGCCCGCGACGGCGTGCGCCTGCTCGGCGAGGGCGAACTCAAGGCGAAGCTCGCGCTCAAGCTCGCCGGCGCCTCAACCAAGGCGAAGGCCGCGGTCGAAGCGGCGGGCGGCTCGATCGAGCTGCCGAAGCCGGTCGAGAAGGTGAAGAAGATGGTGAAGAAGCCGGCAAAGGCCAAGGCGTAAGGTCTGGACTCCTAAAGGACGCTGCATATGGCATCGGCCGCCGAACAGCTTGCTGCGACACTGAACTTCGGCGTCCTCGCCAAGGCGACGGAGCTGAAGAAGCGCATCTGGTTCACGCTAGGCGCGCTGATCGTCTATCGCCTCGGCACTTACATCCCGATCCCCGGCATCGATCCCGTCGTGCTGGCCGAGATCTTCCGCCAGCAGCAGGGTGGCATTCTCGGCATGTTCGACATGTTCTCGGGCGGCGCGCTCGGGCGCATGACGATCTTCGCCCTCAGCGTCATGCCCTGGGTCTCGGCCTCGATCATCGTTCAGCTGATGACGGCGGTGTCGCCGAAGCTCGAGCAGCTGAAGAAGGAAGGCCCTGCCGGCCAGAAGGTCATCAACCAGTACACCCGCTACGGCACGGTGGTCCTGGCGGCCCTTCAGGCATACGGCATCGCGATCGGGCTCGAAGGCACCCGCGGCTCGACCGGTGGCGCGGTGATCGATCCCGGTCTCCTCTTCCGCATCTCGACCGTGGTGACGCTGACCGGCGGCACCATGTTCCTGCTGTGGCTCGGCGAGCAGATGACCCAGCGCGGCATCGGCAACGGCCTCTCGGTCATCATCATGGCCGGCATCGTCGCAGGACTGCCGCATGCGATCGCCGCGACCCTCGAGCTCGGCCGCACCGGAGCGCTCTCGACCATCTTCATCATCCTGCTCCTGGTTATGGCGGCCGGCGTCGTCTTCTTCGTCGTCTTCATGGAGCGCGCCCAGCGCCGGCTGATCGTCCAGTACCCGAAGCGACAGGTCGGCCAGCGCATGTTCGGCGGCGAGAGCTCGCACCTGCCGCTGCGCCTCAACACCTCGGGCGTCATTCCGCCGATATTCGCGTCCTCGCTCCTGCTGATGCCGACGACGATCGCGGGATTTTCGGCGGCGCAAGGCTCGCAGGCGGGCGAGGCTCCCAGCGAGTTCATGAGCCTGATCGCGACATACCTGTCGCATGGCTCGGCGCTCTACATGATCCTCTACGTCGCGCTGATCACGTTTTTCGCGTTCTTCTACACGGCGATCGTCTTCAATCCGGAAGACACCGCGGACAATCTGAAGCGCTATGGCGGTTTCATCCCCGGCATCCGCCCGGGCAAGAACACGGCCGAGTACCTCGACTTCATCCTGTCGCGCCTGACCGTGATCGGCGCTGCCTACCTCTCGATCGTCTGCATCCTGCCCGAGATTTTGATCTCGAGGTTCGCTGTGCCCTTCTACTTCGGCGGCACCAGCCTGATGATCGTGGTCACCGTGACGATGGACACCGTCGCCCAGATCCACGCCCACCTGGTCGCCCATCAATACGAGGGCCTGATCAAGAAGGCGAAGCTGCGAGGGAGGAGAGGGTGAACCTGATCCTCCTGGGGCCGCCCGGGGCAGGCAAGGGCACGCAGGCGCGGAAGCTCCAGGACGAGCGCGGCCTTATCCAGCTCTCGACCGGCGACATGCTGCGCGCAGCGGTCAAGTCGGGAAGCGAGATCGGGAGGAAGGCCAAGGCGGTCATGGACGCTGGCAAGCTCGTCTCCGACGACATCATGATCGCGATGATCGAGGAGCGGATCAGCCAGCCCGACTGCGATAAAGGGTTCATCCTCGATGGCTTCCCGCGGACCGAGGCGCAGGCACAGGCGCTCGACGCCATGCTCGGGCGCAAGGGCCTGAAGCTGGACCACGTGATCGAGATGGCGGTGGACGAGAAGGCTCTGACCGAGCGCATTGTCGGCCGCTACACCTGCGCCAAATGCGGCGCGGGCTACCACGACAGCTTCCAGAAGCCGAAGGTCGCCGGAATTTGCGACGTCTGCGGCGGCAAGGAGTTCACCCGCCGCGCCGATGACAACGCCGAGACGGTGCGGACCCGGCTCGAGGCGTACCGCAAGCAGACCCAGCCGATCCTGCCCTACTACCGGGCCAAAGGGGTCCTCAAGTCGGTCGACGGCATGGCGGAAATCGATGAAGTCGCGCGCCAGATCGGCGCCGTATTAAGTTAAAATCGTTCCAGGGAGAGCGTGCAGGACAAGGACAACGCATTGATTTTTGGAGCTAATGAGGCCGTTGACAGGCCCGGGCGCATGACTATAATCGCGCGCCTTGGCGCTTTCGGCGGCCGAGCGGCTTCGTGCGTGCCAAGTTTTGCGCCCCATCCCGAGCTTAATTAGACCGTTGCGATCAAGGAGATCCGAGCGTGGCGCGTATCGCTGGCGTTAACATTCCCACGCAGAAGCGCGTGGAAGTCGCGCTGACCTACATCTTCGGGATCGGCCAGACCCGGGCGAAGGAAATCTGCGCGAAGCTGAGCATCCCCGACGCGCGTCGGGTACATCAGCTGACTGATGACGAAGTGCTGAAGATCCGAGAGCTGATCGACCGCGATTTCGTCGTCGAGGGCGACCTTCGTCGCGAGCAGGCGATGAACATCAAGCGCCTGATGGATCTCGGCTGCTATCGGGGCCTGCGTCACCGCAAGGGTCTTCCCGTCCGCGGTCAGCGCACTCACACCAATGCGCGCACCCGCAAGGGCAAGGCGCGGCCGATCGCCGGCAAGAAGAAGTAGGGCCCCTGATCGGGTTCGTTTGCCGCGACGCGGCTGGAAGGATTTGAGGAAGAGACCATGGCTAAGCCGCAGACCGCCGCCGCTGGGCGCCCGCGTCGCCGCGAACGGAAGAACATCACCTCCGGCGTCGCGCATGTGAACGCGTCGTTCAACAATACGATGATCACCATCACTGACGCCCAGGGCAATACGATCGCCTGGTCGTCTTCGGGCTCGCTCGGCTTCAAGGGCAGCCGGAAGTCGACCCCCTACGCCGCCCAGGTCGCGGCCGAGGATGCCGGCAAGAAGGCGATGGAGCATGGCGTCCGCACGATCGAGGTCGAGGTCAAGGGTCCGGGCTCGGGCCGCGAGTCGGCGCTGCGCGCGCTGCAGGCTGTGGGATTCCAGATCACCTCGATCCGCGACGTGACGCCGATCCCGCACAATGGCTGCCGGCCGCCGAAGCGTCGGCGCGTCTAAGGGACGCAAGTCCCGGAGGCGTTTCTAGTTCCCATATCCGGCGGGAACCGTTGTCCCCGCCCCTCGTCGTCGAAGAGGTCCGTCCGTGATCCAGAAGAACTGGCAAGCCCTGATCAAGCCGAACAAGCTCAACGTCGAAGCTGTCGGCGAGTCCAAGCGCATCGCTACCATCGTCGCCGAGCCGCTCGAGCGCGGCTTCGGTCTGACGCTGGGCAATGCGCTCCGTCGTGTGCTCCTCTCCTCGCTGCAGGGAGCGGCCGTGACGTCGATCCAGATCGACGGCGTGCTGCACGAGTTCTCCTCGATCCCGGGCGTGCGCGAGGACGTGACCGACATCGTCCTCAACGTGAAAGCCATGGGCCTCAAGATGCATGGCGAAGGCCCGAAGCGGATGCGCCTGAAGGCAACCGGTCCGGGCGAGATCACTGCCGGCATGATCGAGACCGGCCATGACATCGAGATCATGGATCCTGCGCGCGTGCTCTGCACGCTCGACCGCGGCGCCAAGCTGTCGATGGAGTTCGTGGTCGAGAACGGCAAGGGCTACATCCCGGCTTCGGCCAGCCGCGCCGAGGATGCGCCGATAGGGCTGATCCCGGTCGATGCGCTCTACAGCCCGGTGCGCAAGGTCTCCTACAAGGTCGAGAACGCCCGCGTCGGCCAGATGACCGACTACGACAAGCTCTCGCTCACGGTCGAGACGAACGGCGCGGTGACGCCGGAGGATTCGGTGGCGCTCGCCGCGCGCATCCTCCAGGACCAGCTGCAGCTCTTCATCAACTTCGAGGAGCCGCAGGCTGCCGTGGTCGAGGACCGAGCCGCCGACCTGCCGTTCAACAAGAACCTGCTGCGCAAGGTCGACGAGCTCGAGCTGTCGGTGCGTTCGGCGAACTGCCTGAAGAACGACAACATCGTCTATATCGGCGACCTCGTTCAGAAGACCGAGCAGGAGATGCTGCGCACGCCGAATTTCGGGCGCAAGTCGCTGAACGAGATCAAGGAAGTCCTGGCGCAGATGGGTCTCCATCTCGGCATGGAGATTCCGAACTGGCCGCCAGAGAACATCGAAGAGCTGGCGAAGCGTCTGGAGGAGCCGTTCTGAGCTGACGGCCCGGAACGGATAGGAGACTAGAAATGCGTCACAAGATGTCTGGCCGGAGCTTCAGCCGGCAGTCCGGTCATCGCAAGGCCATGTTCAAGAACCTGGCCCAGGCGCTGATCAAGCACGAGCAGATCACCACGACCCTGCCGAAGGCGAAGGATCTTCGCCCGGTGGTCGAGAAGTTGATCACGCTCGGCAAGAAGGGCTCGCTGCATGCCCGCCGCCTGGCTCATGCCGAGCTTCGCGACGATGCCGCGACCAAGAAGCTGTTCGACGTTCTGGCCCCGCGCTACGCCTCCCGCAAGGGCGGCTACACGCGCGTGCTCAAGGCCGGCTTCCGCTACGGCGATGCCGCGGCGATGGCGGTGATCGAGTTCGTCGATCGCGACGTCGATGCCAAGGGGCTCGATTCAGGGCCGGTCCAGGTCAAGGAAGAGGCCGAGGCGCCGGCCGCGGCCTGACCTTCCGTAAGAGAGCCAGTCGAAACGGCCGCCTTCGGGCGGCCGTTTGCTTTGGGTCTTTCCCAGGGCCTCTGGGAAGGCGCGCGGCGGCGCATTACATTTCCGCCCATGAGGTCGCTCTCCTTCCTGCTTCTCGTCCTCTCCGCGGCCGGATGGGCGCCTGCAAGCCAGGCCCAGGCCCCGGTCGTGCCGCAGACACGCGCGGTGCCGGAAAGCCGCCAGGCGATCCTGCAGTCCTTCTCGCCGCTGGTCCGCCGCACGGCGCCGGCGGTGGTCAACATCTTCACCCGCAAGGTCGTGCGCGAGCGCCCGAACTCGCCCTTGATGAACGACCCGTTCTTCCGGCGCTTCTTCGGCGATCAACTCGGGGACCAACCGCGCGAGCAGAACGCTCTGGGTTCCGGCGTCATCCTTCGCAAGGACGGCGTCATCGTCACCAACCATCACGTGATCAAGGGCGCGGACGAGATCCGCGTCGTGCTCTCCGACCGGCGCGAGCTCGAGGCGAAGCTGATCGGCTCCGATGAGCGGACCGATCTCGCCGTCCTTCGCATCGACGCGCCGCCCGACGGTCTCCCTACGCTGGAGCTCGGCGATTCCGACGGCATCGAGGTCGGTGACCTCGTGCTCGCCATCGGCAATCCCTTCGGCGTCGGCCAGACGGTCACCAGTGGCATCGTCTCGGCGACCGCCCGGACCATGGTCGGCGTCTCCGACTATCGCTTCTTCATCCAGACCGATGCGGCGATCAATCCCGGCAATTCCGGCGGCGCGCTCCTGTCGATGGACGGCAAGGTCATCGGCATCAACACGGCGATCTACTCGCAGACCGGCGGGTCGGTCGGCATCGGCTTCGCCGTCCCCGCCAACATGGTACGCGCCGTCGTCACCGGGCTGGTCGATGGCGGCAAGGTCATACGGCCCTGGTTCGGCGCGAGCGGCCAACCGGTCGGACAGGATGTGGCCGCTTCGCTGGGGCTTACCCGCCCGAGCGGCGTGATCATCGAGCACGTTGCCCCCAACAGCCCCGCGGCCCGCGCCGGCCTCAAGATCGGCGACGTCATCACCTCGATCGACGGTCGCGAGGTCGAGGATGCGCAGGCGCTCCGCTTCCGCATCGGCACGCTCCCCATCGGCGGACGCGCCCGAATGGGCGTCATCCGCCAGGGGCTCGAGCAGCAGCTCTTCGTCCCGCTCGAAGCCGCGCCGGAGACGCCGCCCCGCCAGCTGACGCCGCTGACCGGCCGGCATCCCTTCTCCGGCGCCACCGTCGCCAACCTGTCGCCGGCACTGGCCGAGGAACTCGGCCTCGAGACCACGAACCGCGGCGTCATCGTCATGCAGGTCCGCCAGGGTACGATCGCGCAGCGCCTCGGCGTCACCACCGGCGACATCATCCTCAAGGTCAACGACGCCGAGATCGCTTCAGTTGACGTGCTTCGTCGCGCTACCAGCGGCGAGCGCGAGACTTGGCAGCTCTCGATCAAGCGAGGCGAGCGGGTGATGAACGTCCGGGTGCGAGGGTGAGACCTCAGGGCGGCCTTTTCGAGGCCGCGGCACCGAGGCCGCTCGCCGACCGGCTCCGGCCGAAGCGCCTGGAGGAGGTCGCGGGGCAGGATCATCTGATCGGCCCGCAGGGACCGATCGGCCGCATGGTCGCCGCGGGGCGTCTTGCCTCGATGGTGCTGTGGGGTCCGCCCGGTTGTGGCAAGACGACGATCGCGCGGCTTCTCGCCGACGCGACCGATCTCCATTTCGAGCCATTGTCGGCGGTTTTCTCGGGTGTCGCCGATCTGAGGAAAGTATTCGAGGCGGCGAAGGGGCGCCGGGCCTCGGGCCGTGGCACGCTTCTGTTCGTCGACGAGATCCATCGCTTCAATCGCTCGCAGCAGGACGGCTTCCTTCCCTTCGTCGAGGACGGCACGGTCACGCTGATCGGTGCCACCACCGAGAATCCGTCCTTCGAGCTGAACGCCGCGCTTCTGTCGCGCTGCCAGGTCTTCGTCCTTAAGCGGCTCGACGATCCAGCGCTCGAGATGTTGCTGACCAAGGCCGAGGCGGATCTCGGCCGCAAGCTGCCGCTGACGCCCGAGGCGCGCGACACGCTGAAAGCGATGGCCGATGGCGACGGGCGCTTCCTCCTCAACCTCGTCGACGAGGTCGAGCAGCTGCCGGCGGACAAAGTCCTGGACGTGCCGAAGCTGATGTCGACGGTGCAGCGGCGCGCGCCGGTCTACGACAAGGACCGCGAGGGCCACTACAACCTGATCAGCGCACTGCACAAGTCGATGCGCGGCTCCGACGCCGATGCGGCCCTCTATTGGCTCGCGCGCATGCTCGCCGGCGGCGAGGACCCGCGCTACATCGCGCGCCGCGTCGTCCGTTTCGCCGTCGAGGACGTCGGCTTGGCCGACCCCGAGGCGGTGCATCAGGCGATGGCCGGCTGGGACGTCTATGAGCGACTGGGGTCACCGGAAGGCGAGCTCGCGATCGCGCAGGCGGTGATCTACCTGGCGACGGCACCGAAGTCGAACGCCGCCTACAGGGCCTACGGCGCCGCGATGCGTTCGGCCAAGGAGACCGGCTCGCTGATGCCGCCGATGCACATTCTCAACGCGCCGACCAAGCTCATGAAGGGCCTGGGCTACGGCAAGGACTACGCCTACGACCACGACACCGAGGAAGGCTTCTCCGGCCGGAACTACTTCCCCGACGGCATGGCGAGGCGAGAGTTCTACACGCCGGTCGAGCGCGGCTTCGAGCGCGAGATCAAGAAGCGCCTCGACTACTGGTCGAAGCTCCGTGACAAGAAGCAGAGCGAGGGCGGGTGAGTATCTCCTTCACGGTGAACGGCGAGACGCGCTCGGTCGAGCTTGAGGGAAGCACCTCGCTGCTCGAAGTGCTCCGCAATCACCTGGGCCTCACAGGCACGCGCTTCGGCTGTGGGCTCGAGCAGTGCGGCAGCTGCATGGTGCTGGTCGACGGAGAGCCGATGCAGGCCTGCAGCCGTGATATGGCAACGGTCGCCGGCCGCAGCGTCACGACGATCGAAGGGTTGAGCACGAAAGATTCTCTGCACCCGCTGCAGCAGGCCTTCCTCGACGAGCAGGCGGGGCAGTGCGGCTACTGCCTCTCCGGCATCCTGATCTCGGCCAAGGCATTGCTCGACCGCAACCCGAATCCGAGCCGGACTGAGATTGTTGCCGCCCTCGACAGGCATCTCTGCCGTTGCGGCGCGCACCAGCGCATCCTCAAGGCGGTCGAGCGCGCTGCGTCGGCGATGAGAGGGCGGAGCCGATGACCGCGCCCCTGCCGACGAGCCTCGTCGACAATCCACGGCTCGACCGCTGGATCCGGTTTCTTCCCGACCGGACGGTGCGGATCGCCACCGGAAAGGTCGAGATCGGCCAGGGCATCGTCACGGCGCTGGGCCAGATCGCGGCCGACGAGCTCGACCTTCCCTATGCCCGCGTCGTCGTGCTGTCCGGCAATACGGATGAAGGGCCGGACGAGCTCTATACGAGCTCCTCGCACTCGATCGAGATCGGCGGCAGCGCGGTCCGGCTGGTCTGTGCCGAGGTGCGGGCCAAGGCGCTCGAACGCGTGGCGCTGCGGCTCAATTGCAGTCCGACGGACATTACCGTTGCAGAGGGGCGATTCATTCAGAACGGCGTAGAGACGGGCCAGGATTACTGGACCGTCGCCGGCGAGATCGACCTTTCCCAGAACGTGAAGGGCACGACGGCGCCGAAGGCGACGATCGCCTATGCCATCGTCGGCCAGGACATACCGCGCCTCGATCTGCCGGCCAAGGTCAGCGGTGCCGCCTTCATCCACGACGTCCTGGAACCCGGCACGCTGCATGCGCGCGTGCTGCGCCAGCCGAACCGCGGGGCGCGGCTCGTCTCGCTCGACGAGGCCGCGATCCGGCGTGTTGCCAAAGGCGAATTCCGGATTCTCCGCGAGGCCAACTTTGTTGCTTTCGTCGGCAAGGAGGAAGGCGTCGTGAACGCCGCCGCCATCGCGGCCGAGCACCACGCGGAGTGGGACAAGGTCCGACGCCTGACGCCCGAGCAGCAGGAAGCGGCCTGGCTCAAGGGGCAGCCGAGCGAGGATCGTCCCTACGGCGTACCGGCTCCGGCCATGGCGCCGCGGAATCTCGTCCAGGCGACCTATTCGCGCCCCTATGTCGCGCATGCCTCGCTGGCACCTTCCTGCGCGCTGGCGGAGTATCTGGACGGTCACCTGACCATCCAATCGCATGGCCAGGGCATGCATCCGCTTCGCCGGAATGTCGCTGCCGCGCTGGGCATTCCGATCGAGTCGATCACCGCGAAGCATCTGCACGGCGCCGGGTGCTACGGCCATAACGGCGCCGACGACGCGGCGATGGATACGGCGCTGATCGCGATGCGCCTGCCGGGGGAGCGCGTCCGCGTCCGCTGGCGGCGCGAGGAGGAGTTTGCCTTCGAGCCGGTCGGGCCGGCGATGCTGATCACGCTGCATGTCGGTCTCGACGAGCTCGGGTATCCGGCCGACTGGACCACCGAGATCTGGAGCCCGACGCATGTGCAGCGGCCGGGAAGTGGCGGCGCTCTCCTCGCGGCGGAAGCCCTGGCGAATCCGCCGGCGCCGGCGAAGCCGACCGATCCGCCGGTCGAGCGCGGCGGCGGGGCGACGCGCAACGCCATCCCGCTCTACGATGTGCCGGCGCATCGCATCCTGCATCACCTGACGCAGAACCCGCCGATCCGGACATCGGCACTGCGAGGCCTCGGCGCGCTGCCTAATGTCTTCGCGATCGAGTCGATGCTCGACGACCTCGCCGCGCGCATCGGCCAGGACCCGCTCGCCTATCGGCTTGCCATTCTCTCCGACCCGCGGGCGAGGCGCCTGCTGGAGCAGGTGGCCGAGCGTTGCGGCTGGGCCTCGCGCGGCACGGCGGGAACCGGCAAGGGCCTCGGTCTGGGGCTGGCCAAGTACAAGAACAAGTCGGCATATGCCGCCGTCGTCGCTGCCGTGACGATCGACGAGGAGGTGCGCGTCGAGCGCATCTGGTGCGTTGCCGATGCCGGCGTCGTCGTGAACCCCGACGGCGCGCGCAACCAGCTCGAGGGTGGCATCGTTCAGGCGATCAGCTGGACCCTGAAGGAGCAGGTGCGCTTCGACGGGCAGGGCATCTCGTCGCGCGACTGGGAGAGCTATCCGATCCTCCGCTTCAGCGAGGTGCCGGAGATGCAGGTCGAGCTGGTCGATGGCGCCGGCAATCCGCCGCTCGGCATCGGCGAATGCACCTGCGGCCCGACCGCCGCCGCGGTCGGCAATGCCGTCGCGCATGCGCTCGGCGCGCGCATCCACGACATGCCCTTCACGCGCGAGCGCGTCATGAAGGCGCTGCTGTAGGTGAGTTTCACCTGCTTCGCCGCTCTCGACTGGTCGGGTGCGCGTCGGGCCAATGGTATTGCCATCGCTGTCTGCGCTCCCGGTAAGGGCGCGCCGAGACTTGTGCCGCCGCCGGACAGGCGCCGCTGGTCGCGTCTCCAGGCACTCGAATGGGTCTCGGGCCTCGTGGCCCGTGAGCGTGCGCTGGTCGGCTTCGACTTCGCTTTCTCGCTGCCCTTCGTCCTGGCGCGGCGCTACTTCCCCCAGCCCGAGCCTTCCGTCCGCGACCTCTGGGCCTTGGTCGACGGCGTCGGCGGCGAGGCTCCGGATCTTTGGGGCGGCGGCTTCGCCGATGACCTTCGCTATGCGCCGGATTTCTGGCGCTCGGGTCCGCAGCCCAGGGCCTACCTCGATCCGCACCGGGCGACCGACCTGGCCTGCCGGACGGCCGGTCTAGGCTCGCCCCAGAGCCCCTACAAGCTGATCGGGGCCAAGCAGGTGGGGCTTGGGGCGTTGGCCGGCATGCGGGTCCTCCACCGTCTCCAGGACGCCGCCGCGGTCTGGCCCTTCGGCGAACCGGGAGGCCGCTCGGCTCTGGTCGAGATCTATCCGCGCCTGTTCCTGCGCAAGGCCGGCGCCGGTAACGCCAAGATCAGGGATTGGGGCGACCTGAAGGACGCCCTGGCGGCCCTGGGGTCGCGCTCGCCGCGTGCCGGGGATCGACCCCCGACCGACCATGACACCGACGCCCTGGTCTCCGCGGCGGGTCTGAGAGGCCTTGCGGCGGAGGAGCGGGTATGGGATGCCCCGCGCCACGACAAGGACGCGCTGAGGCGGGAAGGATGGATCTTCGGGGTGCCACGGCCATGATGGCCTTTCATGCCGGTTGAGCAGCGCACCGTGACGGGCGAGGACGCCGACCAGCGGCTCGACCGCTGGTTCAAACGCTACTTCCCGACCTTAGGCCATGGGCGGCTGGAGAAGCTGCTGCGCACCGGCCAGGTGCGGGTCGACGGCAAGCGGGTCAAGGCGAGCGACCGGCTCGAGGCCGGCCAGGTCATCCGCATCCCGCCGATGGACCTGACCCCGGCGCCGAAGCGGGACGCCAAGCCCGTCGACGAGCGCGAGGCCAAGGATCTCCGCGCCCGCGTGTTGCACAAGGACGCGGAGGTGCTGGTCATCGACAAGCCGGCCGGCCTCGCGGTCCAGGGCGGCACCGGCACCGACAAGCATCTCGACGGCTTGCTCGACGCTCTCATGTTCGATGCGAAGGAGCGGCCGCGCCTCGTCCACCGCCTCGACCGCGACACCTCGGGCGTGCTCGTGCTGGCGCGCTCGGCCGAGGCGGCGCGCTGGCTCGGCGAGGCGTTCCAGGCGCGCGATGCCGACAAGATCTACTGGGCCGTGGTCGCCGGCGTGCCGAAGCCGCGCCAGGGCCGCATCGACCTCAAGCTGGCCAAGCTGCCGGGCAAGGTCGGCGATCGTGTCGTCGTCGATCCGAAGGAAGGCAAGCGTGCCGTCACCGATTTCGCCGTGGTCGAGGAGGTGCGGAACCTCATCGCCTGGGTCGCGCTCAAGCCGATCACCGGCCGCACGCATCAGTTGCGCGCACATCTGGAGGCGATCGGCCACCCGATCCTCGGCGACGGCAAGTATGGCGGCAAGGCAGCACACCTGGATCTCGCTGACGCGCCGAAACAGCTCCAGCTCCATGCACGCTCGATCGCGCTGCGTCGACCGAACGGCAAGATGTTGAAGGTCGAGGCGCCGCTGCCGGCGCATATGAAGGCGACCTGGACGGCCTTCGGCTTCGCCGCGCGGCCGGACGACGATCCCTTCCGCGACGCGCCATGAGACGCATGCGCCTCGCCGTGTTCGACTGCGACGGCACGCTGGTCGACAGCCAGGCGATGATCGTCGACATCATCAATCGGGCCTTCGCCGCCGAAGGCCATCCGGCTCCGGCGGACCTCGCGGTCCGCCGCACCATCGGCTTGCCGCTCGCTCAGGCGATGGCGATGCTGGCGCCTGGTGTCGACGCGATCGGGATCAACCGGCTCACCACCGCCTATCGCGACATCTCGCGCTCCATCCAGGATCGCCACGAGCCGCTGTTTGACGGCACGCGTGAGACTCTCGACCGTCTCGCCCGCGCCGGCTGGATGCTCGCTGTTGCCACCGGCAAGAGCCGGCGTGGGCTAATCGGGACCTTGACGCGCCACGATCTGCTCGAACGTTTTCTTTCGCTTCATACCGCCGATGACGGGCCGGGCAAGCCCGATCCGACCATCCTGCGCAACGCCATGGAATTTGCCGGCGCGACGCCGGAAGACACGGTGATGATCGGCGATACCAGCTTCGACATGCGCATGGCGGCGAATGCGGGCGTGCGCGGCTTCGGCGTCGCCTGGGGCTATCATCCGCGCGAGGAGCTGATGGCGTCCGGCGCGCACATCGTTGCCGACACCTATGCTCATCTTTCCGAGCTGCTGCTCGCGGAGCCGGCGTGAAGCGGCGATACAGGATGGTCGAGATCGTCGAGAGTGGCGGCTCCTATGGCATCTCGCTCGACGGGAAGCCGATGCGCACACCGGCCGCTAACCGTTTCGAAGTGCGCCAGCGCGCTCTCGCCGAAGCGGTCGCGGAAGAGTGGCGGGCGCAGGGCGACAAGGTCGATCCGCGCACCATGCCGATGACACGCTTCGTCGCGACAGCGCTCGACCGGATCGCCGCCGAGCGCGACCGTATTGTCGGTGAGCTCGCAGCCTTCGCCGAGACCGACCTCCTTTGCCACCGCGCCGACCGGCCGGCGGAGTTGATCGAGCGACAGAGCCAGGAATGGCAACCTCTGCTCGACTGGGCAGTGGAGGAACTGGGCGCGAGGTTCGAGATAGCAACCGGCGTCATGCCCCTGACCCAGCCCGCCGCGACGCTGGCAGCGGTCCGTGCCCGCGTCCAAGGCCTCGACGATCTGGAGCTCGCCGGCATCCAGACGCTGGCAGGCGGGACCGGATCGATCATCCTCGCCCTTGCGGTCTTTCTCGGCCGGATCGGCTGGGAGGGGGCGCACCGGCTCTCGCGTCTGGACGAGGACCATCAGATCGAGCGCTGGGGCGAGGACCCCGAGGCGGCCGAGCGGCGGAAGAGCGTTCATGCCGATCTCGGCGAAGCGGCAAGGCTGCTCTCGCTGGTACGCGTCCGCCATTGATGCTATCCGGGAAGTCCTGAAGGACGGTCCAAGAGGGGGCGATGCAGGACATCCTCCGCCGGCTCGAAGAAAAGCGTGCGCAGGCACGCGAAGGGGGCGGCACCCGTCGCATCGAGGCGCAGCATGCCAAGGGCAAGCTGACGGCGCGCGAGCGGCTCGACCTCCTGTTCGATGCCGGCTCCTTCGAGGAATGGGACATGTTCGTCGAGCATCGCTCGACGGATTTCGGCATGGACAAGCAGCGGGTTCCCGGCGACGGCGTCGTCACCGGCTTCGGCACGGTGAACGGGCGACTCGTCTTCGCCTTCAGCCAGGACTTCACCGTCTTCGGCGGCTCGCTCTCGGAAGCGCATGCCGAGAAGATCTGCAAGATCATGGACAAGGCGATGCAGGTCGGCGCACCGGTGGTCGGCCTCAACGATTCCGGCGGTGCGCGCATCCAGGAAGGCGTCGCCTCGCTTGCGGGGTATGCCGAGGTATTCCAGCGCAACGTGATCGCGTCAGGCGTCGTGCCGCAGGTCTCGCTGATCATGGGACCATGCGCCGGCGGCGCGGTCTATTCGCCGGCGATGACGGACTTCATCTTCATGGTGAAGGACTCCTCGTACATGTTCGTGACTGGACCCGACGTGGTGAAGACGGTCACGCACGAGACGGTCACGCATGAGGAGCTCGGCGGCGCGGTCACGCATTCGACCAGGTCGGGCGTCTCTGATCTCGCCTTCGAGAACGATGTCGAGGCGTTGCTGCAGCTGCGTCGCTTCCTCGATTTCATTCCATCCTCGAACCGGGCGAAGCCGCCGATCAAGCCGACCGCCGATCCCGCCGACCGCACCGAGGACTCGCTCGACACGCTGGTGCCGGCCAATCCGAACAAGCCCTACGACATCAGGGAACTGATCCTCAAGATCGTCGACGAGGGCGATTTCTTCGAGCTGCAGTCGGGCTATGCCGGCAACATCGTCATCGGCTTCGGCCGCATGGCGGGGCAGACGGTCGGCATCGTCGCCAACCAGCCGATGGTGCTGGCGGGCTGCCTCGACATCAACTCGGCCCGCAAGGGCGCGCGCTTCGTCCGCTTCTGCGATGCCTTCAACATCCCGATCGTGACCATCGTCGACGTGCCGGGCTTCCTGCCGGGCACGGCGCAGGAATATGGCGGCATCATCAAGCACGGCGCCAAGCTGCTCTTCGCCTATGCCGAGGCCACCGTGCCGAAGGTCACGGTGATCACGCGCAAGGCCTATGGCGGCGCCTATGACGTCATGTCGTCCAAGCATCTCCGGGGCGACGTCAACTACGCCTGGCCGACCGCCGAGATCGCGGTGATGGGGCCGAAGGGAGCGGTCGAGATCATCTTCCGCGGAGACATCGGCGACCCGGCTAAGATCGAGGCGCGCACCGAGGAGTATCGCGAGAAATTCGCCAACCCCTTTGTCGCTGGGCATCGCGGCTTCATCGACGACGTGATCATGCCGCATTCGACGCGCCGGAGGATCTGCCGGGCGCTCGCCATGCTGCGCGACAAGAAGATCGAAGATCCATGGCGGAAACACCGGAATATTCCGCTCTAGCCCAGCGCCGCCTGCGGGGCTTCAAGTATCATCTGCTGGCTTATGCCGCGGCGATGATCGTGCTGATCGTCGTGCACGTGATCGCGCAGCCGGAGCAGCCTTGGTTCGTGTTCCTGCTCGTCGCCTGGGGCGCGCCGCTCGCGGTGCATTGCGCCTTCGTGATGGGGCTGTTCGGGAGGCGGAATGGGTAAGCTGTTCTCGAAGATCCTCATCGCCAATCGCGGCGAGATCGCCTGCCGGGTGATCCGGACGGCGAAGCGGCTGGGCATCAAGACGGTCGCGGTCTATTCCGACGCCGATGCCGATGCGCTGCATGTGCGCGAAGCGGACGAGGCGGTGCGCATCGGCCCGCCGCCCTCGGCGCAGAGCTATCTCAGCATCGAGGCCATTGTCGCCGCCTGCAAGCAGACGGGCGCCGAGGCGGTGCATCCGGGCTACGGCTTTCTTTCCGAGCGCGCACCCTTCTGCGAGGCGCTGAAGAGGGCCGGCATCGTCTTCATCGGCCCGGAGCCGCATGCGATCCAGGCCATGGGCGACAAGATCGAGTCGAAGAAGCTGGCGCAGGCCGCCGGCGTCTCGACCGTGCCGGGCCATCTCGAGGCGATCCCGAGCGCCGACGAGGCGATCAGGATCGCGAAAAAGGTCGGCTTCCCGGTGATGATCAAGGCTTCGGCCGGCGGCGGCGGCAAGGGCATGCGCATCGCCCGCACCGATGCCGAGGTGCGCGAGGGCTTCCAGTCGGCAACCAACGAGGCGAAATCCTCCTTCGGCGACGATCGCGTCTTCATCGAGCGCTACATCGAGGAGCCGCGGCACATCGAGATCCAGGTGATCGGCGATGCGCATGGCAACGTCGTCTATCTCGGCGAGCGCGAATGCTCGGTGCAGCGCCGGCACCAGAAGGTGCTGGAGGAGGCGCCGAGCCCGTTCCTCGATGCGAAGACGCGGAAGGCCATGGGCGAGCAGGCGGTGGCCCTGGCCAAGGCGGTCAAGTACCGCTCGGCCGGCACAGTCGAGTTCATCGTCGACAAGGATCGCAACTTCTACTTCCTCGAGATGAACACTCGGCTGCAGGTCGAGCATCCGGTGACCGAGCTGGTGACCGGGCTCGATCTCGTCGAGCTGATGGTACGGGTCGCTGCCGGCGAGAAGCTGCCCTTCGCGCAGAAGGATGTGAAGCTGGAAGGCTGGGCGATGGAGGCACGTCTCTATGCCGAGGATCCGCGCCGCGGCTTCCTGCCGGCGATCGGGCGGCTCACCCGATATCGTCCACCGCAAGGCGAGGGGGTCCGCGTCGATACCGGCGTCTACGAAGGTGCCGAGATCTCGATGCACTACGATCCGATGATCGCCAAGCTTGTGACCACTGGGGCGACGCGCGAGGAAGCGATCGACCGTGCGCTGGCTGCGCTCGACCGCTACGAGATCGAGGGTGTCGGTCACAACCTCGATTTCCTTGCCGCATTGCTGGCGCTGCCGCGCTTCCGCGAGGGGCGTCTGACCACCAATCTGATCGCCGAGGAGTACCCGAAGGGCTTCAAGGGCGCGCCGGCGACCGACGCCGACCAGCATCTTCTCGCGGCCCTCGCCGCGGCGTTCCAGCGGCGCCTTGCCGAGCGCGACGCGATGATCGACGGACAGCTGCCTGGCCGCCGCCTCACGGTCGCGACCGACTGGGTGGCTCGGCTCGCCATCGAGGGCGACGATCCGATCGACTTCCCGGTCACGGTTCAGCCGGCCGAGCACGGCTATGACGTCGTCGTTGCGGGCCATGTCGTGGCGCTGCGCGGCGACTTCGCGCCGGGCACCCTGCTTTTCGACGGCACCGCCAATGGCGAGGCCTGCGCGGCACGCATTCATCGGCACGGCATCGCGTGGCGCATTGCCCGCGACGGTCGTGTCGCCGAGGCTCAAGTGGTGCTGCCGGAGGCCGCCCGATACCTCGCGCTGATGCCGAAAAAGGCGGCGCCCGACCTTTCGCGCTTCCTGCTCTCGCCGATGCCGGGCCTGCTCGTCTCGGTTGCGGTCAAGCCCGGCCAGGAAGTGAAGGCCGGCGAGACGCTCGCCGTGGTCGAGGCGATGAAGATGGAGAACGTGCTGAAGGCGCCGCAGGACGGCAAGGTCGCCGTGGTCCACGCCAATGCCGGCGACTCGCTCGCCGTCGATCAGAAGATCCTGGAATTCGCGTGAGCGAGCGCGTCCTCGTCCGTGTCCGCATCGAAGGCCGCGTGCAAGGCGTCTGGTATCGCGGCTGGACGGTGGAGGAAGCGACGAAACACGGCCTCGATGGCTGGGTTCGGAATCGTCGGGACGGTTCCGTCGAAGCCGTTTTTGCGGGTCCGAAGGATCAGGTCGACGTCATGATCTTTGCCTGCCATCAAGGTCCATCGGCGGCGCGTGTCACCCGTGTGACGTCGGAGCCTTCAGCCGAGACGCCTGCGCCGGGCTTCGTTCAGCTACCGACTCTCTAGGGGGATTTTCCATGTCGCTCCCACGCGCTTTTCTGCTGAGCGCCGTGCTCTTCGCCATCGTCGGCATGTCGCTCGGCATCCATATGGGTATCGCGCATGACTTCACCGCCGTGCCGGTTCATGCCCACATCATCCTGGTAGGCTGGGTGACACTCGGGCTCTACGGCCTCGTCCACCGCGCCTATCCGGCGATGGCGGAAAGCGGGCTCGCCTGGGCTCAGTTCTGGATCGCCGAAGCCGGCGCGATTGTCTTCCCGATCGGCATTGCGCTCTCGATCTACAAGGAGCAGCCGCTGCTCGCGATCATCGGTTCGCTCGCGGTCCTTCTCGGCATGGTGCTGTTCGCCGTGATCGCCTTCACGAAGCTTCGCGACTGAAGCTCCCCTCCGGGCCGAGCACCTCCTCGAACGCGGCCTTGAGCGCCGCGTCGAGGTCGGCCATGGTCGCCGGCACGCCGAGATCGACCAGCGACGTCACCCCATGCGCCGAGATGCCGCAGGGGACGATGCCGCCGAAATGCGAGAGGTCGGGCTCGACGTTGAGCGATAGCCCGTGGAAGGTGACCCAGCGGCGGACGCGGACGCCGATGGCGCCGATCTTGTCCTCGACCCAGGGCGTGTTGCGGTCCATACGCCGGACCCAGAGGCCGATGCGGTCCGGCCGGGTCTCGGCCTCGACCCCGAGCCGCCCGAGCGCGGCGATGGCCCAGGTCTCCAGCGCGTGGACATAGGCGCGGACATCCGGCCTTCGGCGCTTCAGGTCCAGCATCGCGTAGACCACGCGCTGGCCCGGCCCGTGATAGGTGTAGCGGCCGCCGCGGCCGGCATCGAAGACCGGAAAACGGCGCTCCAGGAGCTCGGCCGGGTCGGCGGAGGTGCCCGCGGTATAGAGGGGAGGGTGCTCGAGCAGCCAGACCAGCTCGGGCGCCGTCCCGGCCCGGATCGCCTCGACCCTGGTCTCCATCCGCGCCAGGGCTTCGGGGTAGGGGACCGGCCGGTCCTCTTCCTGCCATTCCAGCCCCGTTTCGATGGTCGGCGCCGCTTGATCCATGGGTCGCGATTTGCTATTCCCGGCGGGCGTTCTTGGCAAGGACCGGATGCCCAATCCCGGCCTTGCATCCCACGCAATGCGGTCGTGGCGGAACTGGTAGACGCGCAGCGTTGAGGTCGCTGTGGGAGAAATCCTGTGGAAGTTCGAGTCTTCTCGACCGCACCATTTTCCGAAAGGCCCGCCCGAGAAATCGAGCGGGCCTTTCGCTTAAGATCGGTACGATAACGGCTCGGGACAACGGGCCCTGGACAAGCGGGGAATGGGGAGGGGCATGGCCGACGAGGACGTAAGGGCAGCCGCACTCGACTATCACCGCCGCGCGCCCGCCGGAAAGATTGGCGTCATCCCGACCAAGCCGCTGGCGAACCAGCGCGATCTGGCGCTCGCCTATACGCCGGGCGTCGCCGCCGCCTCCGAGGCCATCGCGGGTGACGCCGCCCAGGCGGCCGAGCTCACCGCGCGCGGCAATCTGGTCGCGGTGATCACAAACGGTACGGCCGTTCTCGGCCTCGGTGCCATAGGCGCGCTGGCCGCCAAGCCGGTGATGGAAGGCAAGGGCGTCCTCTTCAAGAAATTCGCCGGCATCGACGTCTTCGACATCGAGGTCGACGAGCGCGATCCCGACAAGCTGGTCGACATCGTCGCCGCGCTCGAGCCGACCTTCGGCGGCATCAACCTCGAGGACATCAAGGCGCCGGAATGCTTCGAGATCGAGGAGAAGCTGCGCCGCCGGATGAAGATCCCGGTCTTCCACGACGACCAGCACGGCACCGCGATCATCGTCGCCGCGGCGATCCTGAACGCGCTCCGCGTCGTCGGGAAGTCGCTCGACCAGGTGAAGCTGGTGGCCTCGGGCGCCGGCGCTGCGGCGCTCGCCTGCCTCGATCTTCTCGTCCATCTCGGCCTCAAGATCGAGAACACGCTGGTCTCGGACATCGCAGGCGTCGTCTATGCGGGCCGCAAGGAGCTGATGGATCCGCGGAAGGAGCGCTACGCGCGCCAGACCAATGCGCGGTCGCTCGGCGACGCTATCGGCGGCGCCGATATCTTTCTCGGACTCTCGGCACCGCGCGTGCTCAAGCCCGAGATGGTGGCGAAGATGGCCGATCGTCCGATCGTGCTGGCGCTCGCCAACCCGACGCCGGAAATCCTGCCGGAGGAGGTGCGGGCGGTCCGCCCTGACGCGGTGATCGCCACCGGCCGCTCCGACTACCCGAACCAGGTCAACAACGTCCTCTGCTTCCCCTTCATCTTCCGTGGCGCGCTCGATGTTGGCGCCACCGCGATCAACGAGGCGATGAAGGTCGCCTGCGTCAAGGCGATCGCCGATCTCGCGCTGGAAGAGTCTTCCGACATCGTCGCCGCCGCCTATGGCGAGGCGCCGCCGGCCTTCGGCCCCGACAATCTGATCCCGAAGCCCTTCGATCCGCGGCTGATCACGCGCATAGCGCCCGCCGTCGCGGAGGCGGCGATGGCGAGCGGCGTCGCCACCCGGCCGATCACAGATATGGAGGCCTATCGCCAGTCTCTCTCGGGCTTCGTCTTCCGCTCGGGCCAGGTGATGCGCCCGGTCTATCAGCGGGCCAAGCTCGATCCCAAGCGCGTCGTCTATACCGACGGCGAGGAAGAGCGCGTGCTCCGCGCCGTGCAGACCGTGATCGACGAGAAGCTGGCGCGGCCGATCCTGATCGGCCGGCCCTCGGTCGTCGACATGCGCATCCAGCGCTTCGGGCTCCGGATGCGGCGCGGCGATCATTTCGACCTGGTCAATCCCGAGGACGATCCGCGCTATCCGGAATACTGGAAGCTCTACCACGCGCTGCTTGAGCGCCGCGGCGTCTCGCCCGACCATGCGCGCACGGTGGTGCGCACGCGCACCACCGTGATCGGCACGCTGATGGTCAAGCGCGGCGAGGCCGATGCGATGGTCTGCGGCTCGGTCGGCAAGTACCCCGACCATCTCCGCCATGTCCGCGACGTGATCGGCCACAAGCCGGGCGGGCGCCATTTCGCCGCGCTCAACCTGCTGATCCTGCCGCGCGGCTCCTTCTTCATCGCCGATACGCATGTGAATACCGACCCGACCGTCGACGCCATCGCCGAGATGACGCTGATGGCCGCGGCGGAGGTCCGGCGCTTCGGCATCCAGCCCAAGGTCGCGCTGATTTCGCATTCGAGCTTCGGGAGCCGCGACACGCCGTCGGCGTTGAAGATGCGGGAGGCGCTGTCCCAGATCCTGAAGGCGGCGCCGGACCTCGAGGTCGAGGGCGAGATGCAGGGCGACGCCGCGGTCTCCGAGGTCATCCGCGAGCGCATCTTCCCGAACTCACGTCTCAAAGGGACGGCCAACCTGCTGATCATGCCGACCATCGACGCCGCCAACATCGCCTTCAACCTGCTCAAGATCCTGGGC
>VGEH01000084.1 GCA_016869375.1 Alphaproteobacteria bacterium
CCCGCACCGCACAGACGGTCGGCCTCAGACGCAAGGAGTGCATTCAGCGTCTCCTCGACCGTGCCGCGCACCATCTCTCCCAGATGATCCCTGATCCGAGCCTCGTCGATCTGGATCACCTGGCCCATCGCAGTCTCACTGCTCATCGTTTGCTCCTTCACTCTAGAAGAAGCCACCATTCCCGAAAGTGCGAAAGATTCTGTACGTTATCGACTACAGCGGTGATCGGCCGGCGTGCTTCGCCAAGCGCCTGAGGTTCTGGACAGTTGCCATCAGCAGGAACTCGTCGCTGGCGCCGGTCAGGCCGCGCAGCCGGAGTCTGGTGAGCGCCAGGTTGCGCTTCGCGTCTCCGAACAGCACCTCGACCTTCTTGCGCTCGCGACCTGACCGAACATAAGCCTCGGTGCCGGCCAGCATTCGCGCGTGATCGCGAGCGCTCGCATGGATATCGCGCGAGATTTTGCGAGCTGGTGTGTTCGGACAGCATTTCGCTTTGAGAGGACATGGAGCGCAGTACTTCGTGCTGCCGCGGTACTTCAGCATGGCTGATCCGCGCCAAGCAGTTGCGTGGGCAAGCTCAACGGGCTCAAACTGAGAGTAGACACCCCTTGAACAGAAGCGCGGCAGACGCCGGCCGTGGTTTAGGGACCTATCCATGCAGCTTTCGCCCAACGCAATCGACGTCTCCGAGATCCCTCCTTCGTAAAACCGGCAGGCATTCATTACGGCCATCGGATTTCCAGGCGATGGAATCAGCTTTCTGGCTATGCTCGACAAGAATCTGGAGCACAATCTGTGCTTCGATGCCGAGCTTCTCATGTCCGAGGAAATTGACGTCCGAGGATGGTCCGTACCGTCCTGGGCGGTGAAGGGGGATCTGGCCCTCTTTTATGCGACTTCAAATTGGCCTATGCGGGTCGCGAACCTTCGACGAGTTACCGTTTCAAATCCTGATTGGATCGTTGACGGACGGCCAGCAAGTCGTCGAATGCGCCGAGATACCGAGAGAGTCCTGGACAAGGCGCTTGTGCTGCATAACGAAATTGGGGGAAGCATCTTCGCTGCGGGTTACGTTGTGAATGACCGATATGTATCGCCGACCCGGGATGATGCACACTTCCGTGATCGGATGTTCGCGGATATTGGTGTACTCACCCGCATAAGTCCGCCGCTTCGATACGAAGAGTTCTCGGAGCATGTCGCGCTCCGCCGTCAGGCAACGATCACTCACGTCGATGCTCGATTTGTTCGATGGTTCTCCAAGCAATATCCCGCGCCGGAGTTTATCCGGCCCCAGGAATTTGGCTCTGCTTACGTCAGCGAGCAAGTGGGCGATGGGTGGGTGGAGATGGTTAGCTCGGATCGCTTTCGCGTTCTGAACGAACAGCACCTACGTGAGAGCTTTGTAGACCACCTTTTGGCGTCAGTGGCGACAAAAGTCCGACGCGAGTGTGCTTGTTGGGGGGCGGGAGATCGCCTCGGCATCGCCGACTACGTCGTCGAATTTGGAGGCACTCAAGTAGTCGTGGAAACAAAGCTTCGCATGAGCGACCCTTACGGCACGCTTGCTCAGATGCAACGTTATCTAAAGACTGAGAGATTTAAGCCGAGCATTGGTGATGAGCGCCGATTAGCGTTTTCCAGTAAGGTCCATGCGCGGGGGCTCATCATTGACTTCGACGGCATCTATGTGACGGACGAAAGCGGATTCATTAACTGCGCTCCTAGACAACCGAGTATCAGCAGAGCGGAGATGAGAGGAATTGGTCCACAAGGGATTAGGGCAGCCCTAGCGAATGCACTGGGTTTGAAATCATAGAACCGACCTATCTACTCACCAACACGGGACACGTGTGTGGCAATGCTCAGACCGACCCCGCTATCGGGATGAACGGACGCGGTGTGCCTTCGATGTCGGTGCCATGAGCTTCCGGAGAGCGACAGGAGCTTGCGGAATCGATGCGCCGCGACAATCCTCGGATCAGGCTTTCGCGGCGAGGCGGCGGCGGATGAACCGCATGATCGCCGAGAGCCCGGTCACCTTCTCGTAAAGCTGGCTCGCCGCGTCCCAATGGTCGAGATGGACGCGCACCCGCCCGTCCTCGGCGAAGAGGAGCTCGCTCATCCCCTCGATGGTCCAGCTCTCCTTTTTGCCTTTCGGCCGGAAACTCATGCGCCATTTGAGGTAGGCGGCGCGCTCCGAGGCGGCCACATCGAGCACCTGGAAGCGCGGCGCGTCGGTGGTCGCGTACATGTGGCGATAGACCGCGAGCGAGGCGGCGTGGCCATGCGCCTCGTTGAACGGGTCCTTGAAGACCACGTCCTCGGTCCAGAGGCGGACGAGATCGGGCAGGGTCTCCGGCGTCAGTTCCCCGAAGGCGCGGGCATAGGCGCGCGCCGGGTGCAGCCACCGGCTCACGCGCCCGTCGCCTTCGCCACCAGCGGGAAATAGAGCCGGTCGGGCAGGAGTGCTGCGAACTTCAGCATCCAGGCGAGGCGGCGCGGAAAGGCGATCTCGAAAGCGCTGCCGGCAAGGCCATGGACGATGCGCCCGGCCGCCTCGTCGACTTCCATCAGGAAGGGCATGGGGAAGTCGTTCCTGTCGGTGAGCGGCGTGCGCACGAAGCCGGGATTGATCACCTGGATCTTCACGCCGGCGCGGTCGAGATCGAATTTGAGTCCCTCGGCGAGCGCGATCAGCCCGGCCTTGGTCGCCGAATAGGCCGCCGCCCCCGGCAGCCCGCGATATCCGGCGACCGAGGCGACGATCGCGATATGCCCGCCCTTCCTTGCGATCATCGACGGCATCGCCGCCGCCAGCGTGTTGGTCGCGCCGATCAGGTTGATCTCGATCAGGCGGCGCACCGCCGCCGCATCGAAGGCATCGGCCGGTGTCGGCGCATGCGTGCCGGCATTGGCGACCACGAGGTCGATGGCGCCGAGCTCGCCTTCGATCTCGCCGACGACACGCGCCGCGCCGGCCGCATCGGTCACATCCAGCGGGAAGGCCCGGATCGCGGCGTTCTCGTCTTCGAGGCGCTCGAGCGCATCGGCGCCGCGGGCCGAGGCCGCGACGCGCCAGCCGTCGCGCGCCAGCCTGAGGGCGAGCGCCCGGCCGATGCCGGTCGAGGCGCCGGTGATCCAGGCGAGCCTGCCGGTCACGGCGCCGACCGCACGACATATTCGAAGCGGGCCCCCCAGAGATCGAAGGTCATGCCGACCCACTCCCCTTCCGCCGTGTAGAGCGGCGTCACCTCCGCCTTCTCGCTGGCGATCTTGTGCGGGATCGCCTGAACCTCGCGGCCCGGCAGCTTCACCGTCACCGGCGCGCCCTTGGTGATCGTGACCGGCGCCAGGATGCCCCGATGCGTCTCGATCCACGCCTTGGCATCGCGCAGCCTCGGGTTCCAGTAGCTCGACGGCACGGTGTCGGCCGGCCCCGTCTGCCGGCCATCCGGCCCGTCCAGCACGATCCGGCCGCCCTCGGCACGCGCCCGGAGCCAGAGCCTGGTGCCGTCGTCGTCGGTATCGGCCTCGATCTCGGCCAGACGCTCGGCGCGCCAGCGCTCGCTGGAGCGATGCTTGTAGCGGTAGAGCGTGAAGGGCCCGAAGGTCACGGCGAGATCGAGCGCGATCTGCACCAGCGTCTCATCTCCCCTCTTCTCGACCACGGCGACATGCGTGCCGATCGGGCTGCCGTTGCGCAGCACCTGGAAGTCGAAGCGGCGCACCTCCGCCGCGGCCGGTGCCGCAAGCAGAGCGACGAGGCTCACGGTGAGAGCGAAGGCCCGGCTCATTCCCTGAAGATACGTCCGGGCGGCCGGCCGGATCACCTGGCGCCGAGACAGGCCTTGAAGCCCTCGGCGACGCCGCGCAGCAGCAGCGGATAGGCCTCGGCGGTCTCCGGCAAACTCGCGCCGAGCGCATCGAGCTGGCCCAGCTTCGCCGGCGTGCCGTCGCTGACCATCTTGGCATGGGCCTGCGGATATTGCGGCTCGCCGAAGACGCAGACGGCGCCGGCCTCGGCGATGCGCGCCCGCACCTGGCTCACTCGCCGCGGCGAGGGACGCGCGTCGGGGCGGCGGGTCACCGCGCCGGCGGCGGAAAGCCCGTACCGGCGCTCGAAATACTGGAAGGCGTCGTGCAGGACGAGAAAGGGCGCCGCCTTCACCCCCTCCATGGTCTTGGCGATCTCCTGGTCGAGCTGGACCAGCCTATTCTCCAGCGCCTGCAGGTTGCGGGCATAGGTCAGCGCCCGGCCCGGATCGACATCGCTGAGCTCGTCGACCAGCGCCGAGGCGATGGCGCGCGCATTCTGCGGGTCGAGCCAGATATAGGGATCGGAATCGAGGTCCTCGGCGCCGGGATCGGTACCGAGCGGCCTGGGGCTGGTCCGGGGGCCGTCATCCTCGACCCAATGGGGCCCGAGACGGTGCGGCAGGAGGCGGAGCCCGTCGGCGGCCACGAGCTCGACCACGCGGGTATCCTGCGGCAGGTTCTCGAGCGCGCGGACGACGAAGCCCTCCAGCGATTCGCTGACGAAGACGACGATGGTCGCGCTGTTCATCATCCGGACCTCGGCCGGACGCAGCGAGAAGGAGGTCGGCGACGCGGTGCCGCGGACCAGGAGCTCGGGCCGGCCGACCCCGGCCATCACCGCAGCGGCCAGGGACTGGACCGGCTTCAAGGTCACCACGACCCGGGGCGGGTCGGCGGCAGCCGCCGGCGCGGCCACCAGAACCAGCGCCAAGATCAGGCAGATCCGTCGCAATTTCCCCCTCGCCCGGACGTGCACCCCTCCCCCTCCATCGCTATATTGTACCCTAGAAGCCCGGTTGGGCGGAGACAGGACATGCCCGATCGCCGGCCTCCCGACGATCACGACCACGCAAGCTGCATCGAAGACGCCCTGACCGAGGCGGAGACCATCTGCGCCGAGCGCGGCGCGCGGCTGACCGACCTTCGCCGGCGGGTGCTTGAGCTGGTGTGGACGAGCCATGAGCCGGTCGGCGCCTACGACATCCTCTCCAGCCTGGGCGGGGATGGGCGGCGGGCGGCGCCGCCGACGGTCTACCGCGCCCTCGAATTCCTGCTGGAGAACGGCCTGATCCACCGGATCGAGAGCCTGAACGCCTTCGTCGGCTGCCCCAGCCCCAAGGCGCCGCATTCGGGCCAGTTCCTGCTCTGCACCGCCTGCGGCACGGCGACCGAGCTCACCGACGGCGCGATCCAGTCGGCGGTGGCCCAGGCGGCCGACCGCATCGGCTTCCGCACCGGGCATGTCACCCTCGAGATCAAGGGCCTCTGCCGGCATTGCGCCGGCGGCGCCGCGGCCGCGCCGCGCGCCCACGCCCATTAGCCAAGGACTGAGACGATGAGCGAAGCGCCGGAAATCCGGACGACCGAACGCCTTCCGGTGAGCGTGCTGACCGGCTTCCTGGGATCGGGCAAGACGACGCTGCTGAAGCACCTCCTGACCCAGCCCGGCCTGGAGAAAGTCGCGGTGATCGTCAACGAGTTCGGCGAGATCGGTCTCGACCACACGCTGATCGAGTCCTCCTCCGAAGGCGTCGTGCTGCTGAACTCGGGCTGCCTCTGCTGCACCGTGCGCGGCGACCTGATCGACACGATGCGCAACCTGTTCCTCAAGCGCGTGCGCGGCGAGGTGCCGGAGTTCGACCGCGTCGTGATCGAGACCACCGGCCTCGCCGATCCGGCGCCGATCCTGCACACGCTGATGACCGATCCGCTGGTCGCGGCGCGCTTCCGCCTCGACGGCGTGGTGACCACCGTCGATGCCGTCCACGGCACGAGCCAGCTCGACGCCCAGCCCGAGCCGGTAAAGCAGGCGGCCGTCGCCGACCGCATCGTGCTGACCAAGACGGATATCGCCGAGCCCAAGGCGGTGGAGACGCTGGTCGAACGGCTGCGCCGCCTCAATCCGGCGGCGCCGATCGAGTACGCGACTCTCGGCAACATCGATCCGCGCAAGCTGATGGATTGCGGTCTTTACGATCCCAAGACCAAGACCGCCGACGTGGCGAAATGGCTGAACGAGGAGGCCTACGCTTCCGAGCACGGCCACGATCATCATCACCACGATCACGACCACGACCATGATCACGACCATGATCACGACCATCACCACGATCATGATCACGCGCCTCTCGACGTGAACCGCCACGACGATCGCATCCGCGCCTTCTGCCTCTCCTTCGACAAGCCGTTCCAATGGGCGGAGATCGCCGAGGCGCTCGATCTCTTCGCGCAGACGCATGGGCCCAGCCTGCTGCGCGTGAAGGGCATCCTGAACGTCGCCGAGTCGCCGAAGCCGATCGTCGTCCACGGCGTGCAGCATCTCTTCCACCCGCCGGCGACGCTCGCGGCCTGGCCGCCCGGCGACGACAAGCGCTCGCGGCTGGTGTTCATCACCCGCGACCTCGACAAGGAGTATGTCGAGAAGTCGCTCGACGCCCTCTTCAAGTCGCACGCGCCTGCCTGAAGGTCGGTGCCCGCCGAGGCGATGACGTCCTCACGCGCCTCGCAATGGCCGCTGGTGGCGCGGGCGCTGGTCGCTCGCGGCAAGCTCGCCGAGGGACTCGTCGCCTGGCGCAAGGCGGCGGCCGAGACGCCGGCCGATCCCGTCGCCTGGGCCAGCATCACGATGATCCTGTCGACGACCTCGGCAGGCGCGGCAACGGCGATCCTGCCCGGCCGCGTCGCCGCGACCCTGGCGCCGCTGGCCCCCGCGGTCCAATTCTCGCTCGCCTCGGCGCTGGCGATGAGCGGCGACACCGCCGCCGCGACGCGGGTCTTCCGCCGCGCGCTCGCACTCGCCCCTGATCACGGGCTCGCCCATGCCCGTCTCGGCCATGTCGCGGCCGACCGCAACGAAGCGGTGCTCGGCCTCCGCTACCTCCCGCGCGCCGCGGCGCTGGATCCGATGGATGCCGAGGCCTGGGCCGGTGCCGCCTGGTGGTACTTCCGCGTCGAGCTCGCCTATGACCGGATCGAGCGGAGCCTGAAGCGGGCTCTCGCCTCGCAGCCCGCGCATGCCGATGCGCTCAACCAGATGGGCGAGCTCTTCCGGAATCTGGGCGAGCTGGCGCCGTCGCTCCGCTTCTACGATCGCTGCCTGGCCGTGGCGCCGTCGGCCGCGACCGAACGCGCGCTGCTGCTGGCGCTGCTTTACGCCCCTAATATCTCCGAGGAGGAGCATTTCGGGCGGCACCTCGCCTATGCGCGGCGATACGCGCCGGAGCGACCGCGCCCGCCGGCCGAACCGTTGGACGGCCGCCGCATCCGCATCGGCTATCTCTCCTCCGGCTTCAGCGACCATCCGACAGCCGCGCTCACGGTCGGCCTGATCGAAGCGCGCGACCGCGCCCGCTTCGAGGTCTCGCTCTTCGCGCATATCCGGGGACCGGATCCGATGAGCCGCCGGCTTGAAGCCTCGGCCGACTACTGGACGAACCTCCATGGCCTCTCGCACGAGGCGATCGCCGATCGCATCCGCGAGAAGCGGCTCGACATCCTCGTGCATCCGGCCGGACGGCATGACGAGGTCACCTGGTCGGTCGCCGCGCTCAGGCCGGCGCCGATCCAGGTCGCGCTCTACGAAGCCGCGACCACCGGCATCGCCGCCTTCGACTACCTGGTGACCGACCGAGTGTTGACACCGCGGCACTCGACCGAGCGACTGGTCGAGCGGCCGCTCCGCCTGCCCTCGCTGCCGCTGCACGAGCTGCCGGCCGAGGCGCCGCCGGTGACACCGCTGCCGGCGCTCGCCAATGGCCATGTCACCTTCGGCTCGCTCAATAACTCCGCCAAGCTCAATGACGGCGTTCTCGCGCTATGGGCGCGGACCTTGGCCGCCGTGCCCGGCTCGCGCCTGATCATCAAGGCACAGGCGCTCGCCGGCCGCCGCCTGCCGGCGCGCATCGAGAAGGCCATGACGGCCGCCGGCGTCGGGCTCGATCGCGTCGAGCTCATGGCCGGCTTCACCGATTCCCGCCGCGCCATGCTCCAGGTCTATGACCGCATCGACATCGGCCTCGATACCGTCCCCTGGGCCGGCGGCATGACGACGTTCGAAGCGATGTGCCAGGGCGTTCCCGTCGTCACCCTCGCCGGCCGGCATCTGCTGGCGCGCTGGGGGGCGACGATGGCGATCAACGCCGGGCATCCGGAGCTGGTCGCTGAGACCGAGAACGCTTTCGTCGAGATCGCGCGGCGCCTGACGGCGGACCTGCCGGCGCTCGCCCGGCTTCGCGCGGGGCTGCGCGACGAGTTCCTTGCCTCGCCGCTCTGCAATGCGCGTCTCAAGGCGCGGCATCTCGAGCGCGCCTTCCGCTACATGGTGGCCGCGTCGGCCGCGCGTTAGACGGACGGGCCGGCCTTCACGCGCTCGAGCGTCGCCTGGATCACGCGTCGCGACTCGGCCTCGACCGGTGCCCATGCCGCATCCACCGGCCCGTGGCGGAAGCGGACCGGCGTGAGCGCGATCCTGGCCTGGGTCTCAGGATCGAAGAGGAGGCCCCAGCTCCGGAAATTCGCGAGCTCGGCGCCGAGGCCCTCTGACGTCCAGGCATAGTTGCGGATCTCCGGCGGCTTATCGTCGGCGCCGACCAGCTCGATCGAGGATCCCCTCATGGAGTCGTCGAGGATCGCGATATTCGCGGTGTCCGGCGACGCCAGGAAGATGAAGTTCATGTCGATCGTGCCGGCGAATTCGAGTGCCTTCCGATCGATGCGGCCGAGATGAAACGCGACCGGGATCGGATGCATGGCGTGGCAGATCAGGCCCTGGGCGCCCACGGGCCAGAAGAAGTAGGAGAAATTCGCTGTGCTGATCCCGTTGGTCCAGGTCTGCGTCAGCGTCCTCGCGTGGAGATGCTTCAGGCAAAGCTCGACCATCGCGCGGGAGTCGAAGGCACGCGGGCCGGATCGATCGACAAGGGCGCGCAGCAGCGGCGCTACCGACTCCAGTTCGGAAGCGAAGCCGGCCGAAGCGATCGCGTGGCATCCCCCGGCAAACGCCGTTGCGACCGACTCGCCGTAGCCGGAGGTCCAGAACACGTCGCCGGTCAGCGGCAGCAAGACGGCGTCTGGATCGTTCGCGTAGCGCTTGAGCGCATAGCGGATGCATTCGGAATGCACCTGGTACTTTTGCTGCATGCCCTCGCCTTGAGGGGCGGGCGCCAGCGCCTCCGGCGGCAGATGCACGAGCTCGATACTCGCCATCGCGCCAAGCGCGCGTACCCAGCGATGCGCGGCAAGCCATTCCGCATCGGCGTGGCTGGTGAACAGCAGGATGTCGACGGTGCCGGTCTTCCTCAGCGCCGAGATATTGCCGGGTGCGAGATAGGAGGGGGCGGCGATATCCGCCCACAGCGCGCAGAAGAATTCGCCCCAGACCGGGACGGCAAGCACATAGCGCAAGGGATCAGGCTCCTGGCGACAGCACTGCCGCCGCATAGCATGGAGTGCGAGGCGACTCCAGAATGCCTAGGACTTCGCCTTCACTGCCGGGCTGCCGGCGGCGAGCTTCTTCACCGAGGATGAGGCGGCGATCGGGCTCCCGGAGGCGAAAGCTTCGTGGTTCTCCTCGATGTCGGCGAGGCGATAGACGTAGTTCACCATGAGCCCGGCCGATTCCTTCATGCCCTTGGCCGAGCTGTCGCCGAGCCAGTTGATCCGCTCGATGCTGGCGCCATTGCCAAGATGGAAGCGCGCGACCGGGTCGACCGGCTTGCCGTCCCGCTTCTCGGCGAAGAGATAGACGGCGCCGAGGCGCATCAGCGCCGGCCTGAGCGCCGGCGCGAGGTCGGGATCGCCCATCCAGGGGTGATCGAGCAGCGTTCGCCAGTCGGCGTCCTCGGCGAGCGCCGCCAGCGGCTCGCGCTCCTCCTCGGGAAGGAAAGCGTCGAGCTGCTCCCTGCTCAGGCGCGCGAGCCAGCGGCGGAACCCGGGAATTGGCGACAGGGTCGAGAAGGTGGAGAGCCTGGGGAATTGCGAGGCGAGGTCGTCGACCACCTGCTTGATCAGGAAGTTGCCGAAGCCTATGCCGCGCAGCCCTTCCTGGGTGTTGGAGATCGAATAGAAGATCGCAGTGTCGGCCTCGGCCGGATTCTCCTGCGGTGCCGCGGGATCGAGCAGGCGCTGCACGTTGTCGGCAATGCCCTTGACCAACGCGACCTCGACGAAGATCAGCGGCTCCGTCGGCATGCGCGGATGGAAGAAGGCATAGAAGCGCCGGTCGGCATCGAGCCGGTTCTTGAGATCGGCCCAGGAACGCACGCGATGCACGGCCTCGTACTCGGCGAGCTTCTCGAGCAGCGAAGCCGGCGAATCCCAGGTGATGCGCCTGAGCTCGAGGAAGCCGATGTCGAACCATGCCGCCAGGAGCGAGCGCATGTCCTCGTCGAGGCTGGCGAGATCGGGATCGTCGCCGATCAGATCGAGCAGCTTGGCCCGCATGTCGACGAGGAACTTCACGCCGTCGGGCAGGCTGGTGAACTGCGTCAGCAGCTTGACGCGCGGCGCCATGGTCGCGGCGCGCAGCCTGCGCTCCGCCTTGATCGCGCCCGGCGTTCCGATCGCCGTGCGATAGGCGCCGGCGGCTGCGACCAGGGCCTCGGCGTCGAGAGCGAAGTCCTTGGCGAGGATTTCGAGGAAACGCTTCGTGCCCTCCGGCGACAAGGTCAGGAAGGTGCGCCCGAGCTGCGCGGCGCGCGCGCGTGCCGAGACCTCGCCGCCCTTGGCCTCCAGGCAATCGCGAAGCTGCTCCTTGAGCAGCTCGGCCTCGTCGCCGGCGATGTCGGGGTCGCGCAGCGTGCGCTCGGCCAGGCCCGTGCGCTCGGCGATCCCGCGCCAGGCGGCGGCGAGGTTGGCGATCGTGCGGTCGAGAAAGGTGGTAGCCATCGAGGGGGAGACTAGCGAGGCAGGCATGACAAGCTCAATGCCGCGCTGCCGGCGCGGTTCCTAAAGCCCCAGATAGGCCTGTCTCACCCGGTCGTCGGCCAGAAGAGCGGCCCCCGTGCCGGTCAGCATGATCCTGCCCTGCTCGAGCACGGCGGCGTGGCCGGCGAGCTTGAGCGACTGCGCCACGTTCTGCTCGACCAGCAGGATCGTCATGCCTTCCTCGTTGAGACGCCGGATGGTGCGGAATACCTCCTGCACCACCGTCGGCGCGAGGCCGAGCGAGGGCTCGTCGAACATGATCAGCTCGGGCTGCCCCATCAGGCAGCGGCCGATGGCCAGCATCTGCTGCTCGCCGCCGGAAAGCGTGCCGGCGGCCTGGCGCTTGCGTTCGGCCAAGCGCGGGAACAGCGCATAGATACGCTCCAATGTCGCTGCCGACTTCGCTCGTGCACGCGGCAGGAAGCCGCCCATGCGCAGATTCTCCTCGACCGTCAGTGTCGGGAAGACCTGCCGCCCCTCCGCCACCTGGCCAATGCCAAGATCGGCGATGCGATGGCTCGGCCAGCCGGTGATGTCGTGCTCGCGGAACATGACCCGGCCGCCGGCGAGCGGCACGATGCCGGAGACGGCACGGATCAGCGAGGTCTTGCCCGCACCGTTGGCACCGATCAGCGCCGCGATCTCGCCTTCCTCTACCGCGAGGCTGACACCATCGAGCGCCTGCGCATCGCCGTAGCGGACGCTCATCGCCTCGATCCGGAGCAGGCTCACAGCGCCTCCTCGCCGAGATAGGAGTCGAGCACGGCGGGATCGCGCACCACCGCTTCCGGCGAGCCTTCGGCGATCTGCTCGCCGTGATGGAGCACGAGGATACGCTGCGCCAGCTTCATCACCGCGCGCATCACATGCTCGATCAGGAGGATGGTCAGGCCGTCGCGGCGGTTGAGCCCGGCCAGGATTTCGACCAGCCGGTCGCATTCGGTCGGACGCAGGCCCGCCATCACCTCGTCGAGCAGCAGCAGCTTCGGCCCGGTTGCGAGCGCCCGCGCCACTTCCAAGCGTTTGCGGTCAGGCAACGTCAGCGAGGAGGCCGGCTCGTCGATCTTCCGGCCGAGATCGAGCAGGTCGAGCACGGCGCGCGCGCGCTCCTTCGCCTCGGCAACGTGGCGCGCGGCGTTGAGCGCGCCGACGGTGACGTTGTCGAGCACCGAGAGCCCGGCGAAGGGCTTCACCAGCTGAAAGGTGCGGCCGATGCCGGCGCGGCAGATCTGGTCGGCGCGGAGCCCGGTGACGGACTGCCCGGCGAGGCGCACCTCGCCCGCATCCGGCCGCATCGCGCCGGCGATCAGGTTGAAGCAGGTGGTCTTGCCGGCGCCGTTCGGCCCGATCATCGCCAGGATCTCGCCCTGCCCGACCGAGAAGGAGACCCCGTTCACGGCCTTGAGGCCGCGGAAGCTCTTCGAAAGGCCAGTTGCCGTCAGAAGCGCCTCAGCCATCGCGGCCGATCCTCAGGCGCTTCGCCAACCACGGCCAGAGGCCCGCCGGTTGCACCATGACGATGACGAGGAGCGCGAGGCCGTAGATCACCTGCTTGGCGCCGGGCGCGGCCCAGCCGAAATGCTCGAGCAGCCCGGTCGTGCCTTCGCCGAGCAGAGTCAGCACGAAGGATCCGAGCACCGGGCCGAACAGCGTGCCGAGCCCGCCGATGATCGGCGCCAGGATGATCTCGATCGACCGCGCCATCGAGAAGATCTGCTCGGGATACATGTTGTTGTAATAGAAGGCGTAGAAGACGCCGCCGAGCGAGGTCAGCGCGCTCGACACCGCGACCGCCGCCATGCGCGCGCGGAACACGTCGACGCCGGAAGCGGCCGCCGAGTCCGGATCCTCGCGAATGGCGAGCCAGGCGTATCCGAGCCGTGAGCGCATCAGGCTGCGCGCCAGGACGAAGGCACCGGCCGTCATCACCAGCGCCACGTAGTAGAAGAGCACCGGCGGTCCGCGCAGCGCGATCGGGTTCAGCTGCCCATGCTCGACCGGCAGGAAGAAGCCGCTCGATCCTCCCGTCCATCCCATATGGTCGAAGAGGATGCGGGTGAACTCGGCGAAGGCGATGGTCAGCAGCGCGAAGTAGACGCCGTTCACGCGGAAGCGGAAGCCGAGCGCGCCGATGCCGAGCCCGGCGAGCGTGGCGACGATCGCGGCCGGGATCGCGCCCAGCAGCGCCGGCAGGCCGAAGGAGGCGTAGAGCGCCGCCGCGACATAGGCGCCGAGACCGACATAGAGCGCATGCCCGAGCGAAAGCAGCCCGGCGAAGCCCATCATCACGTTCCAGGCGATGCCGAGATAGGCGTAGTGCAGCACGAGGATCAGCACGGCGAGCGGATAGGCGCCGATGACCGCCGGTGCCGCAATCAGCACGGCAAGAAGACCGAGCAGGAGATTGCGAGCGGTCATGCGCGCCGCCCCATCAGGCCCTCGGGACGCAGCAGCAGCACGAGGATGAGCAGCCCGTAGCTGAACAGGCTCTTGAGGGACGGCATCAGCAGGAACCCGGCGAGCGCTTCGGAGACGCCGATCAGCACGCCGCCGACCAAGGCGCCGGCCATGCTGCCGAGGCCGCCGATGATGACGACGATGAAGGCGAGCAGGGTGAGCTGGACGGCAAGGATCGGCGTCGCATCCCGCATCAGCACCATCAGCGTGCCCGAAGCACCGACCAAAGCGCAGCCGAGACCGAAGGTCAGCGCGTAGAGACGGCGGACATCGAGGCCGACCACCTGCGCGCCGAGCAGGTTGTCGGCACAGGCGCGGATCGCGGTGCCGAGATCGGTGAAGCGGAAGAAGAGATAGAGGCCGAGCGCGAGCACCATCGCCGCCGCCGCGGCATAGACACGGACGGTGTCGAGCAGCATCGGTCCGAGCTCAAAGGAATCATAGGCGTAGTCGACCGCGACATGGCGTGCGTCGGGGCCGAAGACGAGCAGCAGGCCGTTGAGCACGATGATCGAGACGGCGAGCAGCAACATGAACTGCTCATGCTCCGGCCGCCCGATGAAGGGCTCGACCAGATGGCGCTGCAGCGCGTAGCCGATGGCGAAGAGCGCCGCGGCGATCAAGGGGAGCGTCAGGATCGGGTCGACGCCGAGCGATCCGGCCATCACCCAGGCCATGTACATCGCCGCCACGGTGAGCTCGCCATGCGCGAAGTTGACGACGCGCACGACGCCGAAGATCACCGAGAGGCCAAGCGCCATCAGCCCGTAGACGAGGCCTGTCAGCACGCCCGAGGCGACGATATCGAGATAGACGGTCAAGTTGGAGTGGTCGCCCCACCCCCACCCTTCCCTCCCCCATCAAGGGGGAGGGATTCGAGGAGGATGCGCCGCGCCTTTCGTGCCCCCTCCCCCCTCCGTGGGGGAGGGATGGGGTGGGGGGCTTCAGCCAAAATCAGGCTTGCCTGCCGCGCCAGCCCGGCATCGGGAAGACCGGCTTCGCCTGCGCGGCTTCGCGCGGCAGGACGACGGTCGGCGTCTTCTTCAGGTTCTGCACGGTGGCCGAGGCGATGTTGTTGTTCTGGCCCTTGGCATCGAAGCTGATCGTGCCACCGGTCATCACATGGTCGGCGATGTCGGTCGAGCGCAGCGCCTCCGCGATGGCGCGGCTGTCGCGCGAGCCGGCGCGCTTGGCGGCGTCGGCGGCGACCAGCATCGCCTCGAAGGTGAAGCCGACATTGAACGCGTCGACGCCGAAGCGCGCCTGCGGGAAGCGCTTGGCGAAGGCCTCGCCGAGCCGCTTGGTGATCGGCGCGTTGAAGTTCGGCCAGGGCAGGTTGGTGATCGTGTAGTCGGAATAGCCGCCGAGCCCGTCATAGAACTCCTGGTCGTACATGCCGGGGCTGCCGGGGCTGACGATGCCCTTCGGCTCGTAGCGCTGCTTCACCATCTCGCGGATGAGCCGGATCGCATCGCCGGCGCGCGTGGTGACGATGACGAAGTCCGCGCCCGAGGCCTTGCATTTGGTGACCTCGACCGAGAGATCCTGGGCGCGCGGGTCATAGGCGATGGCGTCGACCAGCTTGAACGGCATGTCGAGGGTCGGGAACAGACGGTCGATGGCGCCGCGATTGGCCTGGCCGAAGGTGTCGTTGGCATGGATGAAGATGCCGCTCTTCGGCGTGACGTTGGTCGCCTTGAACATCTCCTTCATCAGGGAGAGTCCGTTCCGGACCAGCATCACGCTGGTCGGGAAGTTGCGGAACACGTATTTGAAGCCCTGCTCGGTGATCTGCGGCGCGGCGGCGACGTTGATCACCAGCGGCACCGCCTTCTGCTCGCAGACCTGGGCGATGGCGCTGGTGCCGCCGGAGTCGAAGGCGCCGACCAGCACATTGGCGCCGTCCGCGATCAGCTTCTCCGCCTGGGTGCGGGCGAGGTCGACATTGGATTCGAAATCGACCGAGACCACCTCGACGCGATGGCCGAGGTCGGAGAGCACCTGCGGGGCGATGTCGACACCGCGCTGACAGGATTGCCCGGCCTGGGCGAGGTAGCCCGAGCGCGGCAGGATGACGCCGATCTTGAGCGCGGGCCCCTGGGCGCGGGCGGCGCCGAGAGGAAGGCCCGCGGCGAGGCCGGCGGCGGCCGCTCCCTGAAGCAGCGCGCGGCGGCTGGACCGAAGGCGGTAGGTCATCGGAGACTCCTCTCAAGTGCCTGATATCGGGCCGAAATTACGGACCAGTCTAGCCATGAGGATCGCCCGCCACAAGCGAGCCGGCGCATGATATGTAGCCCGGCATGAGCGGGACGCCGCAACGAAAGCTCGCGCGCGAGAGCTGGCCGCTGTTCAAGCGCCTTCTCGGCGAGAATGTGCGGCCCGAGATCGGCAGTCTCGCGCTCGCCTTCCTGTTCATGGTCCTGGTCGCGCTGTCGACGGCGGCACTGGCGAAGCTGATGGAGCCGGTGCTCGACCAGGTCTTCACCGAGCGCAACCGCGAGCAGCTCCTGACCGTCGCGCTCGCCGTGCTCGCCGTCTTCGTGACCAAGGGTCTCGCGACATACGCGCAGGCCGTGCTGATGAGCCGGGTGGGTCTGCGCATCGTCGCCCGCCTGCAGACCCGCGTCGTCGATCACGTCATCCGTCTCGATCTCGCCTATTTCCAGGACACCTCGACCGGCACGCTGGTCAGCCGCGTGCTCTACGACACCTCGATGCTGCGCGGCATCGTCGCCAATGTCCTGACCGGCTTCGGCAAGGATCTGCTGACCCTCGTTTTCCTGGTCGGCCTCATGTTCTGGCAGGACTGGAAGCTGGCGCTGATCGCCTTCTTTGCCTTCCCGACAGCGATCTGGCCGGTCCTCCGCATTGGCCGACGCACGCGCAAGGTGACCGCCAACACCCAGGCCGAAATGGCCGAGCTCACCACGCTGCTCTCGCAGGTCTTCCAGGGTTCGCGCCATGTGAAGGCCTACAGCATGGAGAGCTACGAGACCGGCCGCGCCGAGCGCCTGATCGATCGCGTCACCGGCCTGATGTACAAGGCAGCCCGCATCCGCTCCGCCGGCCATCCGATCATGGAGACCTTGGGCGGCATCGCCATCGTCGCCGTCATCCTTTATGGCGGCTGGCAGGTGATCGAGGGATCCAGCACCACCGGGGCCTTCTTCTCCTTCGTCACCGCGCTGCTCCTCGCCTACGAGCCGATGAAACGCCTGACGCAGCTCAATGCCGGGCTGCAGGAGGGCCTCGCCGCCGCCGAGCGCGTCTATCAGGTTCTGGACGAGCCGCCGAAGATCGTCGACCGGGCGGGCGCGAAGCCGTTGGCGATCGCGGGTGGCGCCATCCGCTTCGACGATGTCCGCTTCGCCTACCGTCCGGACAAGCCGGCGCTGACCGGCGTCTCGCTCGACATTCCGGCAGGGAAGACGGTCGCGCTGGTCGGCGCTTCCGGCGGCGGCAAGTCGACGATCCTCAACCTGATCCCGCGCTTCTTCGATGCCGATTCCGGCCGTGTCGCCGTCGACGGCCAGGACGTCCGCGACGTGACGCTCGCCTCGCTGCGCGACGCCGTTGCCCTGGTGAGCCAGGAGGTCAGCCTCTTCGACGACACCATCGGCGCCAACATCGCCTATGGCCGGCAGAGTGCGAGCGAAGAGGAAATCGTCGCCGCAGCCAAGGCCGCGCAGGCTCATGACTTCATCGAGGCGCTGCCAGAAGGATACTGGACGCGCATCGGCGAGCAGGGCGTGAAGCTTTCCGGCGGCCAGCGCCAGCGCATCGCCATCGCGCGCGCCATGCTGAAGAACGCGCCTATCCTGCTGCTCGACGAGGCGACATCGGCGCTCGACACGGAGAGCGAACGCCTGGTGCAGGCAGCGCTCAAGGACCTGATGCGCGGACGCACGACGCTGCTGATCGCGCACCGGCTCTCGACGGTGATCGATGCCGACCGGATCTACGTCATCGATGGCGGGCGTGTGATCGAATCCGGGCGCCACGCCGAGCTGCTGCAAACGGGGGGCGTCTATGCCCGCCTCTACCGCACCGCGCTCGCCGAGGACACGACCCTCGACGACGCGCCGGCGGCAGCCGTCGCGGAATGAGCCTTCTCAAGCGGATCATCCGCTCCGATGCAGGCCGGAACGCCCTTGCGGCGATCGGCGCCGGCTATGTGCGTTTCGTGCATGCGACGACACGCTGGACCACGGTCGGTCACGAGACGCCGGAGAAGTTCTGGGCCGAGGGAAGGCCGATGATCGGCTGCTTCTGGCACAACCGCATGCTGCTGATGCCGTTCATCTGGCCCACCGGGCGGCCGGTCTCGATGCTGATCTCCCGTCACGGCGACGGCCTCCTGATCTCCGCCATCATCCGCCGCTTCGGTGTCGACACCATCGCCGGATCGAGCAGCCGCGGCGGCACCGATGCGCTGCGTGCCATGCTGGCGACGCTCAGGGCCGGTGTCACGATCGCGGTCACGCCCGACGGACCGCGCGGGCCGCGCATGCGCGCCACAGCCGGCGTCGTTCACGCAGCACGCCTCGCCCGCGCACCATTGATTCCTGTGTCGCTCGCCACCAGCCGACGCAAGGTGCTGAGATCGTGGGACCGATTCCTGCTCGCTTGGCCCTTCGGCAACGGCGTCTTTGTCTGGGGCAAGCCGATCGAGGTGTCACCCGACGCCGGCGAGACCGAGATCGAAGCGGTTCGTCTTGCCCTCGAGGCCGAGCTCAACCGCGTCAGCGCCGAGGCCGACCGGCTGGTCGGTCAAACGCCGGTCGAGCCCGCCTGATGCTGACGCCAGCGCTCTATCGTGGCCTGACCACGGCGGCGACGCCTGCGATCCTGCTCGCGCTGCATCTCCGCCGTCGCCGCGGCAAGGAGGATGCCGCGCGCGCCGGCGAGCGTCGAGGCATCGCCGGGATCGCGCGACCGCCGGGGCCGCTCGTCTGGATGCATGCCGCCTCGGTCGGCGAGGCGACCTCGGCACTGGCGCTGATCGAACGGCTCCGCGTCGACCGGCCGAATGTCGGCGTCCTGGTCACCACCGGCACCACGACTTCGGCCGAGCTGATGGCCCGACGCCTCCCCTACGGGGCCTTCCATCAGTATGTGCCGGTTGACCGTGCCGCCTGGGTCGAGCGTTTCCTCGATCACTGGGACCCCGATCTGGCGATCTGGATCGAGAGCGAGCTCTGGCCGAACTTGATTCACGAGACGCATGCGCGCCGCGTGCCGATGGCTTTCATCAATGCGCGGCTCTCTGAACGCTCCTTCGCCGGCTGGCGGCGCTTCCCTGACCTGATCCGGCCGATGCTCGCCGCCTTCGATATCCGCCTCGCGCAGTCGCCCGCCGATGCCGAGCGCCTGAAGGCACTCGGCGCGCCGGATGTGACGTATGTCGGCAATCTCAAATTCGCCGCGCGCCCTCTGCCGGTGGACGCCGCTGCGCGCGCGACGCTCGATGCCGCCATCGGAGACCGGCCGCGCTGGCTCGCCGCCAATACGCATGACGGCGAGGAGGCCATCGCCCTCGATGCGCACAAGGCACAGTCTGTGCCTGGTCTTCTCACAATGATCGTGCCGCGGCATCCCAATCGCGGCGATGCGATCGAGGCGCTCGTGCGGTCCCGCGGGATGACGCTCGCACGCCGTTCGCGCGACGAGCCCCTCATTGCCTCGACCCAGGTCTATCTGGCCGATACGCTGGGCGAGATGGGGCTTTTCTACTCCCTGGCGCAGCAATCCTTCATAGCCGGTTCCTTCGTCACCGTCGGCGGGCACAACCCGCTCGAGGCAGCGCATTTCGACACCGCCATCCTCATCGGCCCGGATCGCCGCAACAACGCCGCAGCGGCGCAGGCGCTCCTCGATGCCGATGCCGCGATCGGGGTCGCCGACCCGCAAGCCCTGGCGCGCGAGCTCGCCGACCTTCTCGGCAACCTCGGCCGGCGCAACACGCTGGCGCGCAACGCGCGCGCGGTCGTCGCCCAGCACGAAGGCGTGCTGGATGCGGTGCTGGCGCGCCTCGCCCCGCATCTCGACCGGTTAACGCCGTGAAGGCACCGGCGTTCTGGGGAAGCGACAACGCGATTTCGCTGATGATGGCGCCGCTCGGCCACCTCTATGCGCTCGGCGGCCGCTGGCGTCGGCAATCGGCGACCCCCTGGCAGGCACCGGTCCCGGTCGTCTGCGTCGGCAACCTGACCGTCGGCGGCGCCGGCAAGACGCCGACCGCGATCGCGCTCGCCCGCCGCCTCGCCGTTGCCGGCCGCAAGCCGGTGCTTGTCTCGCGCGGCTATCGTGGCCGTCTAGGCGGCCCGGTTCACGTCGATCCGCGCAGCCATACCGCCGCGGACGTCGGCGACGAGCCGCTGCTCCTCGCCGAGGCGGCGCCCGCCGTCGTCGCCAAGGACAGGCTCGCCGGCGTCCATGCCGCGCTCGATCTCGGGGCCGACGTCGTCCTCCTCGACGACGGCTTCCAGGATCCGCGTCTGGCGCATGATCTCGCTCTCGTCGTCGTCGATGCCGGTGCCGGCTTCGGCAATGGCCGCGTGCTGCCGGCCGGGCCTTTGCGCGAGCCCGTCGCCGACGGACTGGCGCGCGCCGATGCCGTGATCCTGATCGGCGACGGGAAGATCCACACCGGCCGCCCGCTGTGGCGCGCGCGACTGGTTCCCGACGAGGCGTCTCTGCGCTTCCGCGGCGCCAGGGTGCTGGCCTTCGCCGGTATCGGCCGGCCGGAGAAATTCTTCGCCACGCTGCGCGAGATCGGCGCGGAGACAGTGGGGACTCGGCGCTTCGCCGACCACCATCCCTACAGCGAGGACGATGCCGTCCGCCTCATAGAGGATGCGGCGCGGCTCGGTGCCGAGCCGGTCACCACGCGCAAGGACTGGGTCCGGCTGCCGGCCTCGGCCCGGCCCATGGTCGCCCCTGTCGATGTGGCCCTCGCCTTCTCGGACGAGGATGAGGTCATGCGCCGGCTCAAGGATCTTCGGCGTGGCTGAGCTTTCGCTGGGCCGCCGCCTTCGCTACGCCGCCGAAACCGCCGGCGTGATCGCCGCCTATGCCTTCTTCCGCGTGCTGCCGATCGACTGGGCGTCCGCGGTCGGCGGCTGGCTCGGACGCAACGTGGGACCGCGGCTCGGCCTCTCGCGACGCGCCAGGCGCAATCTCGCGCTCGCCCTGCCCGAGCTTTCGGCCGACGAGACCGACCGCATCGTCGCCGGCATGTGGGACAATCTCGGCCGCTTCGCCGGCGAGATGCCGCATGTCGCCCGCCTCGATCCGGAGGACGGCCGCGTCGAGATCGTCGGCATCGAGAATGTGCGGCGCGCCGCGGCCGAACCCGACGGGTGCATCTTCTTCTCGGGCCATCTGGCGAACTGGGAGCTGCTGCCGATCATGGCGCGGCATCACGACATCGAGCTCGAATCCGTCTACCGCGCCGCCAACAATCCCTGGATCGACCAGATGATCCAGAACATCCGCGTCGGCGCGCTACATCCGAAAGGCGCGCAAGGCGCAAGGCGCGCCGTCGCCGGGCTCCGCGCCGCGCGGCCGCTCGCGCTGCTCGTCGATCAGAAGATGAATGACGGCATCGCCGTGCCGTTCTTCGGCCGGCCGGCGATGACCGCACCCGCCCTGGTCGATCTCGCGCGCAAGTTCAGGATCCCGGCCTATCCGGCGCGGATCGAGCGGCTGGAGGGCGCGCGCTTCCGCATCACGGTGCTGCCCCCGATCCGCTTCGAGGCCGGCCCCGACCGTCATGCCGACCTCGCGGCCGGCATGACGCAGGTCAACGCGCTGCTCGAAACCTGGATCCGCGAGCGGCCGGCGCAGTGGCTCTGGCTGCATCGCCGCTGGCCCGAGAGCTGAGGCCGGTTTCGTCGCAAGAGTCGGATGGAACGACACCGCGCGTCGCGCGAGGCTCGGCCATGTCTTCCTCTTCTCCACGCCTCGAAGCCCAGGATTGGGCGCTGCTCCTCGCGCTCTCGCTGCTCTGGGGCGGCTCCTACTTCTTCTCCAAGATCGCGGTCGACGCCTTGCCGCCGCTCACGGTGGTCGCAGTCCGCGTGCTTCTCGCGGCCGTTGCGCTCCTGCTCGTCTGCCGGCTCGTCGGCGCCGCGATCCCGTTCGGCCGCTGGAGAGACTTCCTCGGCATGGGCGCGATCAACAATATGCTCCCCTTTGCGCTGATCTTCTGGGCGCAGACCGAGATCGCGGATAACGTACAGAATCTTTCGCACTTTCGGGAATGGTGGCTTCTTCTAGAGTGAAGGAGCAAACGATGAGCAGTGAGACTGCGATGGGCCAGGTGATCCAGATCGACGAGGCTCGGATCAGGGATCATCTGGGAGAGATGGTGCGCGGCACGGTCGAGGAGACGCTGAATGCACTCCTTG
>VGEH01000085.1 GCA_016869375.1 Alphaproteobacteria bacterium
GATTGGGCTTCACCCGCCAGATGCTCCATCTGCGACCCCGGTCCAATGAGACAAGACGTTGCGTCCTATGGCTCAAATGGATTCGACGCCGCCCAGTTCAATGGTTCATCTGGGAAATGCGGGTTGATATGGCTTGCGCCGGCTCCAGATTACGGGGCTCCGCCACTGACTCCACGGGAATCGAGCGTGATCAATATCGACAAGATCCTCGGCCAGGTTCTGGGCGCCGGGCAGGCGATCGACGGAAAGCCTTTCGACGGCAAGTCGCTGGCAGGCGGACTCCTGATCGGAGGATTGGCCGGCGCCTTGACCGGCAAGACGGGGCAGAAGATTGCAGGCACGGCCTTGAAGCTGGGCGGTGCCGCCGCCGTCGCCGGACTCGCCTATTCCGCGTACCAACGCTATCGAGCCGCGCAGCAACCGGGCGCGTCAACGGTCGCGGGCGGCATTGGCGAACCGCCGCCTGCGCCGCAGCAGGAACGGATCGTCGGTCCCCAGGGCTCAAGCACGGCCGATCTCACGTCGCTGCAAGATGCGCATTTCCTGCCGCGAGCCGGCGACACGGCGGCGACCGAAAGCCTGAGCCTGAAGCTGATCCGCGCGATGATCGGTGCCGCCAAGGCGGATGGCCAGATCGACGGATCCGAAACCGATCGCATTTTCGGGCAGATCGACGCCCTGGGGCTGAACGACGAGGAGCGATCCTTCCTCCTTGCCGAGATAAACGAGCCCCGAAGCGCGCGCGAAGTCGCTGCGTCGGCCGGTAGTCCGGAAGAGGCTGCCGAGATCTACGCCATTTCGGTGGTGGCCGTGAATCCGAGCGGCCTTGCCGAGCGTCTTTATCTGGGCGAGCTCAGTCGCCTGCTGAAGCTCGAGCCAGCCCTCGCCAAGACCATCCACGACCGCGTGCTCCTCCCCGTGAAGTAGGTCGGCGGCGCCATCTCGGATCCGCGGGGGAGACCGCTCCCGAGCGTCGGCTCGCCTGCTCCGCCTCCGCAGGGCCCGTCCGACGTTGCAAGCAGAGGTGGCGGAGTTCAATCCTCGGCTCCGCGTCGCGATGCCCTTTCGGGGAACGGTAATTCGGGTCGCTTGCGCCGCGTCCGCCCCTAGACTGGGGACGAAAGCGAGGAGTCCGAGATGCGTCCGCAAAACCTGCTGTTCATCTTCTCCGACCAGCACGACCCCTCCTACATGGGCGTGTCGGGCAATCGGATCATCAAGACGCCCAATCTGGACAAACTCGCGGGCAAGGGAACGCGCTTCACCGCCGCCTCGACGCCGTGCCCGATCTGCGTGCCGGCGCGGGCGAGCCTCGCCACCGGGACCTGGGTGCATCAGAACCGCTCCTGGGACAACGCCCAGCCCTATACGGGCTCGATCCCGAGTTGGGGCCATCGGCTGATCGAGCGCGGTCATGAGGTCGCGGCGATCGGCAAGCTGCACTACCGCTCCGACGAGGACGACAACGGCTTCAGCGAGAAGATCGAGACGATGAACGTCGTCGACGGCGTCGGCGACCGCATCGGCTGGCTGCGCCGCAAGCGCTTCGAGCGCGGCGCCGCGAAGAATTACGCGGGCGATGCGAGGCGCGGGGAGTCGAGCTACACCGAATACGATCGCCGCATCGCCGAGGAGGGGCGGGCGTGGCTCAAGAAGCGCGCGGCGCAGAAGGGCGGCAAGCCCTGGGTGCTCTATATAGGCTTCGTCATGCCGCACCTGCCGCTGATCGCGCCGGACGAATTCTACGACATGTATGCGGGCATGGAGCTGCCGCAGCCGCGGCTCTATCGCCCGGAAGAACGGCCGCGGCATCCGTGGATCGAGGGGCTGATCCACTCGATCAACTACGACAAGTACTTCAACGACGAGCGCCGCAAGGTCGCGATCACCGCCTATCACGGCATGGTCAGCTATCTCGACCACAACATCGGTCTCCTGCTGAAGGAGCTCGAGGACACCGGCCTCGCCGACTCCACCCGCGTCATGTATTCGAGCGACCATGGCGAGGTGCTGGGCAATCACGGCATCTGGGGAAAGTGCTGCATGTACCAGGAGGCCGTGAACGTGCCGCTGATCCTCGCCGGTGAAGGCGTGCCCAAAGGCACGACCGAATCCACCGAGACCTCCCTGGTCGATGCCTATCCGACGATCCTCGATGCCGTCGGCGTCCCGCTCGAGCCCGAGGAGAAACGGCGCCTGCCGGGACGCTCGCTCTTCGACCTCGCGACCACCTCGGATCCGGCGCGCTACGGCTTCAGCGAGTATCACGCGGTCGGCGCGATCAACGGCGCCTTCATGATCCGCCGCGGCCGCTGGAAATACGTCCACTATGTCGGGCTGCCGCCGCAGCTCTTCGATCTCGCCAAGGATCCGATCGAGGCGAGGGATCTGGGCCAGGATCCGGATCATGCCGAGATCCGCGGACGAATGGAGGCCGCACTCCGCCGCATGGTCGATCCGGAAGCGGCGGCGGCGCTCGCCTTCGCCGACCAGGATGCGCTGATCGCCAAGCATGGCGGCGCCGAAGCGGTGCTCGCCGTCGGCGATTTCGGCCACACGCCGACGCCTTACGAGAAGCCGCATTTCGAGAAGTCGCTGGAAGGCTGACGCCCTCATGACCGACACGTGGCCCTCCACCGGCGCGCGCACCGAGCTCCGCTGGGGCGATCTGCGCATGGCGACGTCGGGTGAGCTCTCCCGTGTCTGGGATGCGGAGGATCTGCGCCGCATCGCCAGACGGCGGCTGCCGCGGCTGATCTTCGACTATGTCGATGGCGGCGGAGAGAAGGAGATCACGCTCAATCACAATGTGACGGCCTTCGACCGCATCGGCTTCCGCCCCCGCGGCGTCGCCGCGATCGACGGACGGACGCAGACCGTCTCCTTCCTCGGCCGTGCCTCATCGGCGCCGTTCGGCATCTGCCCGATGGGCGGTCTCGGCTATCTGTGCCCGAACGCCGATGTCATCGCCGCGCGGCTGGCGGCCAAGGCCGGCATCCCTCACATTCTCGCCTCCGGCGCCTCCAACTCGATCGAGCAGGTCGCCGCGGCCGCGCCCGACGCGCGGCGCTGGTTCCAGCTCTATGTCTTCCGCGATCCCGGCCTCAACCGCCGCCTGCTCGAGCGCGCGGCGGCATGCGGCGTCGAGGCGCTGGTGGTCACCACCGACACACAGATCAACGCCAAGCGCACCCGCGACTTCCGCAACGGCTTCGCGCTGCCGATGCGCTTCACGCCGCGCACGATCTACGACTTCGCGGTGAAGCCGGGCTGGGTCTGGAAGGTCGGGCGGCACCACAACTCGGCCGGGATGGGCAATCTGATGCCCGAGGTCGGCCCGAACCCGACGCCGGCGAAAGCCGTCACCTATTTCAAGAATGAGCGCTCACGCAGCGTCGGCTGGGAGGAGATGAAGCTCCTCCGCGACATCTGGAAGGGGCCGATGCTGATCAAGGGCATCGTCACCGCCGAGGAGGCGGAACGCGCGGTCGCGCTCGGCGTCGACGGCGTCGTCGTCTCCAACCACGGCGGGCGCAATCTCGACGGTACGGTGACGACGATCGACGCGCTGCCGGAGGTCGTCGCCGCTGGTCGAGGCAAGCTGACCGTCCTGCTCGACAGCGGCATCCGCAAAGGCAGCGACGTGGTGAAGGCCCTCGCCCTGGGTGCGAGCGCCTGCCTGGTCGGCCGGCCGGTCGCTTTTGCGCTGGCTGCGGCGGGCGAGGCCGGCGTCGAGCATGTGCTCGCCATGATCCATGACGAGATCGACCGCGTGCAGGGCCTACTCGGCTTCACGCGCATGGACCAGCTCGATTCCAGCTTCGTCAGGCTGAACGCCCATCCCTGACCGTGAGGAGCGGGTTGCGCCGCTCCGGTGTTCTGCTGGCATGGACGCAGAGCGCCTTGACGATACCGAGACACCGCCCCGCCCCAAGCGGCCGCTCTGGGCGTTGCTCGCCATCGGCGGCGGCGCGGCGATCGTCGTGCTGCTCTCGACCACGGTGATCGGGCTGTCGCAGAAGACTCTGGGTTCGTCGACGGCAGAGACGGGCGCCGCGGGGTCGGTCGTGAAAGGCGAGGCCGACCCCCCGCTCGCGACGATACCTTCCGATGCGACGGAGGCCGACTCGACCCTGGCTGAGCCGCTGCTGGCCGACGAGCCGGTGCCGGCCAGCGAGGTGCCGCCGCCACGCTTTGCGGCGCCGTCTCCGTCCTATGAACCGCCGCCGTCCTACTACGCGCCGCCCTATCCGCCGCCGCCCGCATACTATGCGTCGCCGCCGGGCTATTACCCGCCTCCGCTTGGCTACTATGCGCGGCCGCCCTTCTATCCGCCATCGATGCGCGAGCCGCCGCCGAGCCTCGGATTCCGCGAGGCGCCTCCTCCTCCCATGCGATCGTCGTCGCCTCGCACCTATCGGGCGCCGCAAGGTGCCCCGACGCCGCGAAGCGGCAGCGGCCGCGACGGCTAGTTGCAGCGAGGACCGCTGGAGGCGTCGGACGTTCGGACTGTCGGGCTTAGCGATTCGAGAAAAGCGACCAGGTCGTCGATCTCGCTCTCGCTGAGCTTGAGAGGAACGAGGATCGCCTCGCCGTCGTTGTGCAGGCGGTCGGGGTCGAGATCCGAGTAGTGCTTCACCACATCGCGCAGCGACGCCAGGCTGCCGTCATGCATGTAGGGCGCGGTACGCGCGACGTCGCGCAAGCCGGGAACACGGAACTCGCCGAAATTCCGGTGTTGCGGATCGACGTGGCGCGTCGCGGTGCCGGGTGCGAGATCCGGATCGTCGTTCCACGGTCCGAGCAAGGTCAGCTTGCTCGACTGCAGCGTCTTGATGCCAGCGTGCCGTCCGCCGTCGGCGCCCTCGGCGGTGAAGAAAGGAATGCCGATCGAGTGGAACTCGCCGTTGGTGAAGGCAGGGCCGAGATGGCAGAAGGCGCAATTGCCCTTGCCGACGAAGAGGCGAACGCCGCGCTGAGCCGCGAGCGGCAAGCGGGCAGCGGCGATGCGGTCGCCTCGGTCGAGCGCATCGCGGAAATCGTCGAAGGGCGTGCGCGCGCTGTCGATCGTCTCCTGGAAGGCGGCGAGCGCCTTGGCGGCATCGATGGCCAGCGTCTCGGCATCGACACCGGCGATGTCGCGTCCGAAGGCGCGGTCGTAGCAGGCGGAGAGCTTGCCGTCGCCGCGCAGGAGATCCGCGATCGCTGTCGGATCGCTCGCGAATTCTCGGGGGTCGAGGATGGGGCGAAGGCTCGTGGCCCAGAGATTGTCATGCGCCCCATCCCAGCCGAACCAGCGGCGGAGGCGGACATCGAGCAGGCTCGGCGTGTTCCGGGTCAGCGTCGTTCGCCCCTCGCTTCGCGCTCGCTGCTCGCTCCAGCCGAGCGCCGGATCGTGACAGGTCGCGCAGGAGAGGCGGCCGTCGCGCGCAAGCCGCGTATCGAAGAACAGCGTACGTCCGAGCGCGATCGCATCGGCGTCGCCGGAGACGCGGTTGCTGGGATCGGCCCTGAACGGCAGCGGCCAGGGTCCGTGGCGGACGATCCGTGCCCATTCTGCGCCAGAGAAGTCGAGAAGCTCTGCAACTGCAGGAATGGGGGCGAGTAGGATCGCGAGGAGAGCGACGGCAACGCGCATCAGTCGAGAGTCTGCGTCGCCGTCAGCCGCTCGCCGCCGACCTCGAACACGAACTCCCAGCGCCCGGGCATGTGCAGCAGCAGGCCGTCGGCGCGGAAGCTACCGGGCGCCCTGGCGACGACGCTCGGCCGGTAGTTCATGCCGTGGCGATGCGCCGGCATCCAGGCATCGACGCGCGGCGCGGCGACGCTGGCACCGTCCCTCGCGCAGACCGCGATCTCGACAGCGAAGCTGGTGTTGAGAGGCGGCGGCGAGGGCACGCCGCGGAACAACAGCACGTGCCGCTTGCCGTCGATGCGCGTCGATGCGTCGAGTCGCGGCGGCTCGCAGGCCTCGGCGGCGCCGGTAGCGGCCAACAGCAGGACGAGGCTACTCGCGAGTGAGCGCATCGCCGAAGAGAGACTCGCCGTTTCGGTAGGCGATCCGCTCGGCCACCTCGCGCGGCATATCCTCGAGCCAGGCGCGCGACCATGACGCGTGCTCGACGACATAGTGCCAGCGCTCGGGCACGAAGGTGTCGGTGCCGAGCATGAAGCGGTCGGGGTACGCCATGAACAGCGCACGCCAGGCGGGATCGACCTTGCCGCCGATGGCATGGTCGGTGCGGAAGGCGAGGTCGCACCAGAGGTTCTTGTGGCGCTCCAGCATGGCGCGGACATTCTCCGGGCGGTCGAACCCGGAATGCGCCCAGAGGATGCGCGCTTCGGGATCCTGCTTCAGCACGCGCTCGACCGCGTCGGCATCGCCATGCAGGTGCAGGAACAGCTTCCGCTGCTTCGCCATCTGCACCATGCCGCGGACGACCGGCAGGTCGGCATCGGCGCCGTAGACATGAAACTCGCCGATCGCGGCGTAGCGATACTTGGCCAGGCGCTCGGCCAGATAGGCCAGAACCGTCTCGTCGCGGACCCAGGTGGAGACGTCGCCGCGCTTGCGGTAGGGGCGCAGCACCGGGATGACGATGTCGGGCGCGAGCGCGTGAAGCTTCTGGGTGCCTTCATCGTCCGAGCTTGAGATCATCGCGCGCTTCAGGCCCGCCTGGCGCAGGATCTGGACCGCACGCTCCGGAGGCACCGGCGCCCAGGCGTCATGGCTGTAGTGGAGATGCGCGTCGAAGACGGGCAGAATATCCGCAGCCCGCGTCATCGCCGCCGGAACCGCCAGAATCGCCGCAAGGACGAGAACCCGCATCATCGTCGCCTCCCGTTCCTCCAATCATAGAAGGGTCGAGGAACCTAAACGAGCATCTCGTTGGGTTAATCCCCTGACCGTGATTGACTGCGCGCATGGCGTCCAGGAACGACGTGACCATGTCGCTGCCGTCCTTCGTCCGCGCCGGCCGCTCGGTCGAGGAGAAGCGGACGCGCCTTCGGCTCGTCGACCCGACCTCGACCTTTCTCTATGCCGAAGGACAGATCTTCTTCGTCGATACGCCAGTCCATACCGAGCGCATTCGGATCGTTGGCATGTGGAGCGTCCGGCTGCAGATCGACGCGAAGTTCTTCGCCGTGCTCTGCAGCAAGATCCCGTCGAACGCGCAGTCGCTGCGCCTCGTCTATGACGCGGGTCGCCTCCTCATCAACGGCACCGGCGTGCCGGTGACGGAGGTTAAGCCGAAGAAGAAGCGCGCCTAGGCTGCGATCACCGGCTCGCCCTTGATCACGGTACGCCGGACGACACGCGGCTCGGCTGCCGTGTCGTACTCGGTGCCGCGGTGAACGGTGGCGCGGTTGTCCCACATCACGAGGTCGCCGGCCTGCCAGACGTGCTCGTAGATGAAGCGCGGTTCCGTCGCGTGGTTCATGATGCGCTCGATCAGGCCGAGGCTTTCGAGCGGCGGCAGGCCGAGGATCTCCTGCCCATGGCTTCCGAGATAGATCGCGTTACGGCCCGTCGGCGGATGCCGCCGGACCAGCGGCTGCACGACCGGCGGCCGCTCCTTCTTCTGCGCTTCGGTCATCTCGTAGCCGGCCTTGAGCCGCGAGATCGAGAGATCGTGGCGCACGCGAAATGTCGAGAACCGTACCTGCTCGGCCGGTGCCAGCGCCTCGTAGGCGCCGATCATGTCGGCGAACATGGTATGCCCGCCGTTCAGCGGCACCTGCTCGCCATAGAGGATCGTCGCGAGCGCCGGCGTTTCCTGCCATGAGGCATCGGTGTGCCAGAACAACGTGCCGCGATCCGGATGCACGGCATTGGGCTTGCCGTCCGGCCCGATATTGGAGAGCTCGAAGATCTCCGGATGAGCCGCCTTGTGGTACTCGTTCAGCACATGCACCTCGAGCTCGCCGAAGGAGCGGCTGAAGTCGATATGCGCCGCAGGCGACAATGTCTGGCCGCGGATGACGAGGATGCGATGCCGGCCGAAAGCGTCGCGCAGACGGTCGCGCGTCGTCTGGTCGAGCGGTCTCGATAGGTCGACGCCCAGGGCCTCGACGCCGAAATCGCCCTTGAGCGGCTTGAGGTCTAATCCGGGCATCGGACATATCCTTCCGTGCGCGAGCCCCAGTTCCAATAGAGCCTATCGTCGAGCTTGGCGAAGCCGAAGAACTCTCGGCCGCGATCCTTGCCGGCAACGCAGTCGGCCTCGACCCGGTGCGAGACACCGCCCGGCAGCACCGAGGTGAAGTCGCAGGTCATGACGATCGCGTCGAGGCGCTTCGCGGTTAGCCGGATCGGCGGCGGTTGGCCATCCTTTGCTACGCACCATTCCAGCTTCATCGCCCATCTGCCTTCGAAGGGCAGGGGCTGCGCCATGGCCTGGCCGACGGAAAGAAGCGCGAGCAGGGACAGAAGGGGCATGCAGCCAGTCTGCGCCGTTCGCAGATGCGGAGCCAGCGCGATCCGAGGCAAGATGGATCCCGGGAGGGGATATGCCGGACACCGTTGATGCCATCGTCATCGGCGGCGGCCTCGCCGGCCTGGTCGCCGCTTGCGAGCTCGCCGACCTAGGCAAGCGCGTCGCAATCGTCGAGCAGGAGGGACCGAACTCACTCGGCGGGCAGGCCTTCTGGTCGCTCGGCGGCCTCCTCATGGTCGACACGCCGGAGCAGCGCCGGCTTGGCATCAAGGATAGCCGCGCGCTCGCGCTGTCCGATTGGCTGGGCTCGGCCCGGTTCGACCGGCCGGAGGACGAATGGCCGCGGCGCTGTGCCGAGGCCTATGTCGACTTCGCTTCCGGTGAGATGCGCTCTTGGCTGCATGGCCTCGGGCTCCGTTGGTTCCCGGTCGTCGGCTGGGCCGAGCGCGGCGGCGCGCTCGCGGACGGCCATGGCAATTCGGTGCCGCGCTTCCATTTGACCTGGGGCACGGGGCCGGGCGTTCTGGAGCCGTTCGAGCGCCGCATCCGCGCTCATGTCGCGAGCGGTCGTGTCGATCTTCGTTTCCGCCACCGCGTCGACCGGCTGATCCGCACCAATGGCCGTATCGCCGGCATCGCCGGCAGCCTGCTCGAAGCCACGACGAGCGCCCGTGGCGAGAAGACCAGTCGCACAGCGGTCGGCGATTTCGAGCTTTCGGCCGGCGTCGTGTTGGTGACCTCTGGCGGTATCGGCGGTGATCCCGATCTCGTTCGCCGCAACTGGCCGACCGACCGCCTCGGACCGGTGCCGAAGACCATGATCTCGGGCGTACCGCATCATGTCGATGGACGCATGCTGGGGATCGCAGAGGCTGCCGGCGGCGCGCTCATCAACACCGACCGCATGTGGCACTACACCGAGGGTGTGAAGAACTGGGCGCCCATCTGGCCCGATCACGGCATCCGCATCCTGCCGGGGCCATCCTCGCTTTGGTTCGACGCAAGAGGCGAGCGTCTGCCGACGCCCTGCCTGCCCGGCTTCGACACGCTCTCGACGCTGAAGCGCATCCTCTCGACTGGCTACGACTATTCCTGGTTTGTGCTGACGCAGTCGATCATCAAGAAGGAGTTCGCGCTCTCTGGGTCGGAGCAGAACCCGGACTTCACCGCCAAGAGCTGGCTCGCGGTCCTCAAGAACCGCCGCGGCGCGCGTGCGACCGCAGCCGTTGAGGCATTCAAGCGGCATGGCGAGGACTTCGTCGTACGCGATACGCTGGAGGATCTCGTCCGCGGCATGAACCAGCTTGCCGGCGGCGATCTCATCGATCACGGGCGGCTGAAGGCACAGATCGAGGCGCGCGATCGCCAGATCACCAATCCCTTCGCCAAGGACGCCCAGGTCGTGGCGATCCACGGCACCCGCCGCTACCTCGGCGACAAGCTCATCCGCACGGCCGCACCGCACCGGATCCTCGATCCGAGGCACGGCCCTCTGATCGCCGTCCGGCTCCGTATCCTCACGCGAAAGACCCTCGGCGGGCTTCACACCAACCTGGATGGCCAGGTGCTTGATTCGCACGGAATGCCGGTTCCCGGCCTCTACGCCGCTGGCGAGGTCGCCGGCTTCGGCGGCGGCGGATATCACGGTTACAACGCATTGGAGGGCACTTTCCTCGGCGGCTGCCTCTATTTCGGACGGCGCACCGGCCGGCACGCGGCATCGATGGTATAGAGAGGCGATGCCTCTCAGCCTTTCCCGCCTCGGTGCCCTTCTGCTGATCGCCGTCTCGCTTTCCGGCTGCGGCCTCGCCGCGGCGCCCTGCCGGGTGGTCTCGGCCGTGGTCAAGGCGGTGCCCTTCGTCGGGCACCAGGCGGCGGCACCCACGGATGCCTGCGCCTTCGCCATCGACCCGTGAGCGTTGCCGTCATCGGCGGCGGCCCGGCTGGCCTGATGACGGCCGAAGTTCTCGCTGCTGCTGGTCGTTCCGTCACCGTCTATGAGCGCATGGCGACGCCGGGGCGGAAGCTGCTGATCGCCGGCCGCGGCGGTCTCAACCTCACTCACTCCGAGCCCTTCGGCTCCTTTCTCACACGCTATGGCGCGGCTGCATCCTGGCTTCGCCCGATCCTGGAAGCGTTTCCGCCGTCGGCGCTCATCGCCTGGGCCGAGGGGCTCGGCCAGGAAACCTTCATCGGCTCCAGCGGCCGCGTGTTTCCGAAGGCGCTCAAGGCCTCGCCGCTGCTGCGCGCCTGGCTGGCGCGGCTGGCTGATCTCGGCGTCGCGCTGAAGACTCGGCACGACTGGCGCGGATGGAACGACGCCGGCGACCTCGTCTTCGGCGTCGGAAATGGAGAGATCGTCGTTCGGCGACCCGAGGCGACGGTGCTCGCGCTCGGCGGCGCAAGCTGGCCCAGGCTCGGCTCGACGGGAGAATGGGCCGAGATCCTGAAGGGGCGCGGCATCGGCATGTCTCCGTTCCGGCCGTCCAATTGCGGCTTCCGCGTCGCCTGGAGCCAATCATTCCGCGAGCGCTTTGCCGGCGATCCTTTGAAGCCGGCGGCCTTCTCCTTCGATGGCCAGCGCGTGCGCGGCGAGGCCGTCGTCACGGCGACGGGCATCGAAGGCGGCGCGATCTATGCACTCTCGGCGGTGTTGCGCGACGCGATCGAGAGAGACGGCAGAGCCGTACTCGAGATCGATCTGAGCCCGGACTGGGCGGTCGAACGACTTGCGGAGAGGCTCGACCGTCCGGCGCGCGGACAGTCCTTCTCGACCTTCCTGCGCAAGGCGACGCGACTTTCCCCCGTTGCGATCAACCTGCTGCGCGAAACGCATGCCGAACTGGCGAAGGAGCCGGTGGCGTTAGCGCGCCAGATGAAGTCGGTACCGGTCCGGCTTGTCGCTGCTCAGCCGATCGAGCGCGCGATCTCGACCGCCGGCGGTGTCGCCCTCGCGGCGGTCGACGCGACGCTCAGTCTTCGCGCGCTGCCGGATGTCTTCGTCGCCGGCGAGATGCTGGACTGGGAAGCGCCGACCGGCGGCTATCTGCTGCAGGCGAGCTTCGCCACCGGCGTCGCCGCCGCGAAGGCGATCCTCGACGATTAGGCCGGGTCGCCGGTATCCGGAACCAGGCCGACCTTGCGGATGCCGACGACAGCGCAGGCCTCGTCGTTCTCCGAGGTGTCGCCGGTGACACCGACCGCGCCGACGATTTGGCCGGCGGCGTTGCGGATCAACAATCCGCCCTGCGCCGGCACGATGCGCCCGTCGCTCGCCGCCATGAGAGCGCTCATGAAGGTCGGCGCCTTGGCCGAGCGGCGTGAGAGCTCACGGCCGCCGAAGCCCATGCCGAGCGTGCCCCAGGCCTTGCCGAAGGCGATGTCGAGGCGGAGCAGGCTGGTGCCGTCATCGGCGAGATAAGCTTTCAGCGCGCCGCGCGGGTCGAGCACGGCGACCGCCAGTGGCTTCATCTTCTGCGCGCGGCCATGCGCCAGCGTCGTCTGGGCGATCTCCACGGCGGCTTCGAGGGTGATGGTTTCGGCGGGAAGCGTGGCGGCCATGGGATCTCCAGCGTTTGGGCCGCATTCGGCACGGCTTCGCGGTACTTGGCAACCACGGGACGTATCCAGGCGTTCATGGAGGACCCAGTCCCAGGAGGTCCCCCATGGGTGGAAAGAACAGCTTGAGCATGATCGGCGCCGTGCTTGCCGTGCTGGGCCTGATCGGCCTCGCCGTGCCGGTGATCACGACCAGCGAGACCAAGGAGGTCGCGCGCATCGGTGAATTGAAGCTGGAAGCGACCCAGCAGAAATCCTACCCGATCCCGACGATCCTGAGCGCCGGCGCGCTCGGTCTCGGCATCATCCTGATCGGCGCTGCTGCTCTGCGCCGCTGACTTAATCAGGGCCGGCTTGCCGACTGCGTCGGCAGCCGGTCCTTCTTCTGCGCGCGGGCCTTGGCCTTGTCGGACTTGGCGTTCTTCGGCTTTTGCACCACCGACACATCGATATTCCCGAGCGTCGCAGCAACGGGGGCTGCCGCCACCGCCGTGGCGGCGGGCGCAAGCGCCGTGGTCAAGGGCTCCGGTTCGACCGGCGGCAGCGCGACGGTGACGGTCGGATCGGGCGCGGTCCTCGGCGGGATCGCGCCGATGCCGAAGGTCGACTGTGCCGCGATGACGAGACCGGTCGCGACGGCGAAGGTGCCGGCCAGCGCCGCGGCCTTGGCGATGGTCTTGCGCATGACCGCTCAACCCTGTCCGAGAGCCGATGTTCGGTGACAATTTCGTGCGCCGCCGCCGATGCGCTTTCGCACTGGCGGCTGGCTCCACGCGATCAGCGATAGACGTAGACGATGCGGTTGGTCCCCGGCTCGACCAGCACGGTACGGCCGTTCACGACGGCATAGCGATACTGGTACTGCGGCACCTCACGGACGACGACGGAGCTTGGCAATGTCGCGCCCACGACCGGCTCGCCCTCGACAAAGATCGGCTCGATCTTGTTGGTGGTGATGTAGGTCTGGACGGTCGCCGGCGCCGTCTGCGACACGGTCGCAGCGCGCTGCTCCTGATAGACGACGGTCGGTACCTGGATGGTGCGCCGCGCTTCGGGGATCACGACGATGCGCTCCCGGGTCTGCTGGCCGAGATAGGCCGCATAGGTCCAGCCGGTTACGCCGTTCCACGAGACTTTGCACCACATGCCGGCGTCGATGCAGCCCTCGAGCTCGACGATGCCGTTGCGGTCGATGGTGGCGATGATCGGATGGGCGGGGCCGGGACCGGCACGGAGCGCCAGGTCGGCGGTCACCACGGCCGGCATCGCCATCGCGGCCGAGCCGAGGCCGAAGACGGCCGCGGCCGCCACGAGACTTGCCTTCGCACGCATGGAGGGTCCTCCTTCACGGATCCCCCCACGCGAACGAAAACGATGCGGTCGGAAGCTTCGTTCCGGCGGAGCGCGGTATCGCGCTCCGCCACGCGCGAATTCGCGAGTCAGTGCGCCTTCGACGTCTCTTTCCAGGTCTCCCTGATCCACTTCGCGCAGGCGACGTTCTGCTCGAAGATCGAGTACTTGGCGCCGCCGCCGTAATCCGGCGGCGGGATGAACTCGCAGGAGATGAACTGAAGCGGGCTCGACGGCTTCGCTGCGTGATGCTTTAGCAGGTTGCGCACGACCTGCTTCCATGGCTCCAGCCGCGACTCGTCCCACTCCGAATGCCACTCGCCGGGCTTCGGCTTGATGAACGGGTACTGGATGCCGCGGCCGACGCGCCCATCCGGATGCTTGCCCCAGATATTGATCGGGTTGTTCGGCACGGCGGCGCGGGCGTGCATCAGCTTGACGTAATCGTTGCCGATCCAGGAGGAGGTGACGTTGCCCGGCTTGTCCGGGTGGAGCTCCAGAAGGCCGGCATCGATGTCGGCCTTCATGTTCTGGACTTCCTGCTCCTTTGGATTGTCGATCTTGAATATCACATGGGAGTGGTCGAGCGTCATGTAGAAGGGGATGCCGCGCTTCTTCACCAGCTGCGCCACCTTCTCGACTCGGCCGTAGTGCTCGGACCACATGTTGACGTGGACTTCGAGGCAGGGTGTGACGCCCATCTTGCCGCCGAAATCGACGATCTTCGTATAGAAGTCGGCGACCTCCTGGTCGGTGACCGGGCGGCCGTCGGCGTTGTTGGTCATGACCTGCGTGTTGTGGACGACCGAGCCCAGCTCGCGCGCGAAATAGAGGTTGCGCTCGGCCAGCTTCTCGTCGCGGCCGAGGGTGTAGAACCAGCCGCATGACAGGATCGGCAGGCCGAAATCCTGGCTCGCCTTGGCGTATTCCTCGAGCTCCTCCAGCGGCGGCGTGCGGTCGATGTAGTCGAAGACTCCCGCTTCCTTGACCATCCTCACCTTCTCCCGCGGCGGCGGGATGTTGGTGTCCTGGTGCGTGGTGCCGCCGGCGGTGCAGCCGATCTTTATCTCTTTGGCCATGATTGTTCCTCCTTGCCCGGCAGTCTCCGCCGCCGTCGTCGCTAGAAGTGGAATTCCCGGAATTCGGTGGAACAGGGCGGGCCGGCCGCCAGGTGCAGCACCGGCTCCGGGGTGTGCTCGTAGATCATGCTGCCGACGGTGTAGCCGATCGGGTTGCCGGCGACCTTCTCTCCGGTCCTGGAGATCGGTGCCGCATGATCCTTGGTGCTGAGCGACTCCTTGATCGTCTCGACGTCGAGGGGGCCGTTCACGGCGCAGCGCTTGAGGCCGTCGTAGCGGCCCTCGGTGGTCGAGCTCGGCGCCTCGCCGCTCGCCATCTGGGTGAAGATCCGGGTCTCGCGGCTGGCGAGCGGGTGGTTCGTGTGGAGCAGCGGACCGTCCGCACCATGCTCGCCTTTCCACTCGATCGCGTGGTTGCCGGAGCATTCGTAAGAGCCGAGCTTGCCCGGCGCGCCGAGCAGGTAATTCTGGCCCGAGGCGTGCTCGACGCCGCGCAGGACACCGAGCGCGTCCTCGAAACTCTTCTGCTCGAGCACGCGCCGGCCGACATAAGCCATCGGCAGCCCGGTTCCGCTCGGATCGAGCTGGATCACCGTGTTGCAGCAATAGCCGATGCCTTTCGCATTGAGCCCGTTGAGGCCGATCGAGCCGGCATAGGTGAAGACGAGCTGCGCCGGCGCGTCTTTGGCCTCTTCGAGATGGAGCAGCACCTGGTTGCCCTCGATCCAGGTGCCGATGTCCATGTTCTGGCCGGCATAGGTGGTCGCCGGCCCACGCACCTGGCCCATCGCGCTGCAGCGCTCCGGAATATCGGCATGCTCGCGCCACGGCGCCTTGCCGGCCTTGCGGTAGAGCGTGAACCACCAGATCTCGTCGAGCAGCTGGATGCCCTGGATCTTCCACAGCGGCTGGTCCGAACCCTCGGCGATGCCCAATACCTCTTCCCAGAGTTCTGGTGCCCAGCGCTGGATCGCGCGGTCGAAGCGCGTCTCCTTGATGATGTCGTCGATCAGCGCCTTGGCCGGGTTGCCGCCATCGACCTGCGCTTCCCAGCGCGGCACGAGATCGGCGATCTGGCGGCGCAGGATCTCGCCATACTGGCGACCGCGTGCGCGGCCCGATCCGCTGAGCTTGATGACGGGCATGTCGCTGGTACGAATGGAAACCTCCTGGACCTGAGTGTGCCCCTTGGCGACAAGGCTGGACAAGCCGCCCGCGGCGACCGAAAACAAGGGCATCCGCCGCTTCGGAGCCGCCCATGAAGGCCTGCGTCCTCCACGCTCCCAAGGATCTCCGCTTCGAGGAGATTCCCGACGATGCGCTCGAGCCGGGACAGGTCCGGGTGCAGGTCGCCGCCGGCGGCATATGCGGTTCCGACATGCACTACTATTTCCATGGCGGCTTCGGCACGGTCCGGATCAGGCAGCCGATGATCCTCGGCCACGAAGTCTCGGGCACCGTGGCCGAGCTCGGGGCCGGCGTAAGCCATGTGAAAATCGGCGACCTCGTCGCGCTCGAGCCGGGCATCGCCTGCGGCACCTGTCGCTTCTGCCAGGCCGGGCAGCAGAATCAGTGCCTCGACATGCGCTTTTTCGGCAGCGCCATGCGCCTTCCGCATGTGCAGGGCGCCTTCCGCCAGAGCCTCGTGATCGGCGAGCGGCAATGCCACAAGGTGTCCGCGACCGTGACCGGCGCGCAGGCCGCCTTCGCCGAGCCGCTGGCGGTCGCGCTGCACGGCATGAATCGCGCCGGTGCGTTGCTCGGCAAGAAGGTTCTCGTCACCGGCTCGGGGCCGATCGGCGCGCTCTGCGTCGCGGCGGCACGCATGTGCGGCGCGGCCGAAATCGTCGCGGTCGATGTCGCCTCGGCGCCGCTCGCCGCGGCGAGGAGGATGGGCGCCGATCACGTGATCGACGCATTGGCCGATCCGGACTGGGCGCAGCGCTACGAGAAGGACAAGGGCACCTTCGATGTCGCCTTCGAGGCTTCCGGCAACGAACGCGCGCTGCGCTCGGCGATCGCTGCGGTGCGGGCGCGGGGCACGATCATCGTGCTCGGCATGGGTGGCGACATGACCTTGCCGATGGGCATGGCCGTGCCGAAGGAGATCGAGCTTCGCGGCTCCTTCCGCTTCTTTGAGGAGTTTGCCTGGGCGGTCGACTGCATCTCGACCGGCCGCATCGACGTGCTGCCGATCCTCACCGACACGATCGCAGCCTCCGATGCCGATCGCGCCTTTGCGCTCGCCTCGGATCGATCCAAGGCGATGAAGGTTCACCTCAGCTTCGCTTAGGCGGCCTTGGTGCTCCGCATCGTGATCGACTTGCGGCGCTCGATGAACTCCTTGTGCAGCGCCAAGGCCTCGTCGGTGAAGTTTCCGGGCGCGCGCGGCTGCAAGTCGAAATTGCCGTAGCGGTTCTCGCCGCGCACCAGGGCGGCGGTGTCGCGCATGCCCGTGGTCTGGCGCACATGGGCCGGCACGTAGCGGATGACGAGGCCGATGCGGCGATCATCGGTCGTGTTCGGCCCCGAGCCATGCGCGATCTTCACATGGTGCAGCGACATCTGGCCGGGCTTGAGCGGCATGTCGACGCAACGCGCCGGATCGACTTCGACCATCATCTCCTGGCCGCGCGAGAGCATGTTGTCCTTGCCGAAGGTGTCGCGGTGCGGCGACAGCTCGCCGATATGCGAACCGGTCATCACCGACATGCAGCCGCTCTCCTTGGTCGCCGGGCTCAAGGCGACCCAGGCGGTCAGCACCTCGTAGGGCTCCAGGCCCCAGTATTTGGCATCCTGGTGCCAGGAGAAGAAGGACTTGGCGTGCGGCTCCTTGGTCAGGAACGCGCTCTCCCAGCAGAGGACGTCGGGGCCGAGCAGGCTCTCGACGCGATCGAGGATCTTCGGCGAGCGCATGATCTCGTCGACGAAGGGCGCGTAGAGGTTCGGCATCGCGATCAGCGCGCGCGGCAGCGGCCCGCCGAGCTTCGCCTCGATGGCCTCGAGCTGCCGACGCGCATCGGCCACTTCCGCGGCACTGAGAACATCGTAGGGAAAGAGGTAGCCGTCGCGGTTGTAGCGGGCGACTTCCTCGGGCGACAGGTGGTGGCTCACGATGGACCTCTCGGGTAACCGCGCTCGAGTCTCGCGCCGGCGTTCGTGCCGGGCAAGGCGCGAGCTGCTATCGCGGAATGACCCAGCCGTCGCGGATGTCGAGCTTGAGCTCGGTGTCGTCGAAGGCCGAGGCAGCCGGCATGATCGCCCGCAGACGTTGCCCGTCGCAGGTGACATCGAGCGCGATGGTGGCGCCCTGGTACGAGCGCTGCGTCACCCAGGCGGCGACGCCCTCCGCGGCGATCGCCAGATCCTCGGGCCGGAGGCAGACCTCTGCCGGTCCCGGGGGCTGGCCGGTTCTGGCGCGAAGCGTGCGGACGAGGCCAAGCACGCGCACCGGCGCGGCGCCGGCAACGGCCGGCGCCAGCACCTCCGCTGGGACCACCGCGCCGCCGCCGACGAAGGCGGCGACCGTCGCCGAGGCGGGCTCGCGATAGAGCGTCGACGGCACGTCGATCTGCAGCAAGCGGCCGTGATCGAGCACAGCGACGCGATCGGCGATCGCCAGCGCCTCGGCCTGATCGTGGGTGACGTAGAGCATGGTGGCACCGGTCGAGGCGTGGAAGGCGACGAATTCCTGGCTGAGGCTGGCGCGGAGATGGATGTCGAGGCTGGCCAGCGGCTCGTCCAGCAGCACCACGGCGGGATCCATGACCAAGCAGCGCGCCAGCGCGACGCGCTGCCGCTGGCCGCCGGAGAGAGCCTGCGGGTGGCGGCTGGCGAAATCCGCAAGGCCGACGGCGGCGAGCGCCTTGTCGACGCGTGTCCCATACTCGGCGCCCCTGACGCCGCGTGCCTCCAGTGGATAGCCGACATTGCGGCGCACATCCATGTGCGGCCAGAGCGCATAGGATTGAAACACCATGCCGATGCGGCGGCGCTCGGGCGGGACGAAGCGGCCATTGCCGGCGACGGACTCGCCGGCGATGCGGACCTCGCCGGCATCGGGCCGTTCGAAGCCGGCGATCAGGCGGAGCAGCGTGGTCTTGCCGGAGCCGGAACGCCCGAGAACGGCGAGCAGCTCGCCGTTGCGGAGCTCGAGGCTGACATCGTCGACGGCGGGATGATCCGCATCGAAACGGCGCGTCACGCGATCGAGGATCACGCCCGCCATGGCAGGACTCCCGGCGGCAGGCGGTTGGCGAGCACGGAACCGACAAGCATCAGCGACAGCGTCGCCGCCACCGTCATCACCGCGACCGCCGCGGCAGCGGTGGATTCGCCGGCCTGCTCGAGGCTGAAGACGACGACGCCCAATGTCTCGCGCCCGGAGGACCACAGCAGCGCCGAGACAGTCAGCTCGTTGAAGGCGGTGAGGAAGACGATGATGCCGCCGGCCGCCATCGCCGGCGCCAGCAGCGGATAAGCGATGGTGCGGAGGCGGAAGGCGAAGCCGGCGCCGGCCGCCTGCGCTGCCTCGTCGAGGCCGCGGTCGATCTGGGCGAGGCCGGCGGCGACCGGGCGCCAGGCCAGTGTCAGGAAGCGCGCGAGATAGGCGAGAAGGATGATCCAGGCGGTGTTGTAGAGGCTGATGCCGAGGACCGGAACGGGGCGAAGGAATGCGAGGATGATGCCGATGGCGAGCACGACGCCGGGCAGCGCATAAGGGAACTCGGCGACGACCGACAGCGCATTGGCGACGCGGCTCCGCCGCCAGTCGGCGAGCACGGCGAGCGGCACGGCGATGACCATGAGGATGAGCGCCGCCAGGCCGGCGAGGATGAAGCTGTTGGCGAAAGCCCGTCGCGTGGCGCCATGCTCGAACAGCACATAGGCGTAGTGCGTGAGCGTTGCGGTCTCGGCCGAAAGCGGCACGCCATGCGCCTTGACCAGCGAGGTCGCGATCAGCGCCAACAGCGGCACGGCGACGACGAGGCCGAGAAAGCTCCAGAGCGCCGCCTCGACGAGGAGGCGATAGCGTCCCAGCGCCCAGCCCGATGCGGCAGCGGACAAGGTGCTCGTTCGCGCGTCGTCGCGCCTCAAGCGCCGAAGCTGGGCGAGAAGCCCGATCGCCGCCAGCAACGCGAGGACGATGGCGATGGCCGCAACCTCCGGCAGTACGCGTGGGCCGAAGCCGGAGAGGCGCTGATAGATGAGGGTCACAAGCACGGTGTAGCCGGCCGGGATGCCGAGGAAGGCGGGAATGCCGAAATTGCCGATCGAAGATACGAAGGCAAGCCCGGCGCCTGCGGTCAGCGCCGGCCCCATCAGCGGCAGCACCACGGAGCGGACGACGAAAAGCGGCGAGGCGCCGGAGGCGGAAGCGGCCTCGACCAGCTCGCGCGGCAGGCTTCGCAAGCCCGCGCGCATGGCGAGGAAAACGAGCGGCGCATGATGCAGGCCGAGCACCAGGATGATGCCGCCGGCGCCATAGAGCGGGTGCGGCGTTCCCGCCGCCGGCTGGAGGCCGAGGAGGTGAAGCAGCGCGCTCGCCGGCCCCATCGCCTGGATCCAGGCGAGGGCGGTCACCTGCGGGGCGATCATCAGCGGCAGCATGAAGCCGAAGATCAGCGCGGTCTTGGCGCGGACGTCGGTCAGCGTCACCACGAGCGCGAAACCGGCGCCGAGCACGAGCGAGATCGCGGTGCCGCCGAGCGCGGTGACGAGCGTGCGCCAGAGTGCGCGCTGCGTCGCCGCGCGCGACCAGGCCTCGCTCATCACTGAGAGATCGAGCGCGCCTGACGGCGCGAGGCCGGCGATCAGAAGACGCGCGACGGGAAGGATGGCGACGAAAGCGGCGAAGACGACGAGCAGGATCAGGATGATCCGTTCACCCGGGTCGGCTCCCGCTCTCGCCTTCGCCTCAGCCATTCATCCGCCGAACAGGTCGGCAAACACCTTCTTGTTGGCTTCGTCGGCGCGGATCGCCGCCGGCACGTCGATCGGGATCAGCTTGACGTCGGCGAGCGGCGGGAAGCCTTCCGGCTGGCGCACGTCCCGGCGGGCCGGCATATAGCCTTGCGCGACCGCCAGCTCCTGGCCTTCCTTCGACAGGATGAAGTCGATGAAGGCGAGCGCCGCCGCCGGGTTCTTCGACGACTTGAGCGCGGCGACCGGCTCGGTCACCGCCGAGACGCCTTCGGTCGGGAAGACGAAGGTGACGGGCGATCCCTTCTTCTGCGCATTCAGCGCCATGAACTCAACGATGAAGCCATACATCTTCTCGCCACCTGCGACCTGGGTCACCACCGCGCCATTGCCGCGTACGGCGACGGCGCCGTTCTTCGACAGGGTCTCGTAGTATTTGGGCCCGAGCGCGGGAATTGCCTGGAGCGCAGCCATGTGGATCGCCGCGGCCCCGGAATAGAGCGGGCTCGGCAGCGAGACCTGGCCCTTGGCTTCCGGCTTCAGCAGGTCGGTCCAGGATTTCGGCGTCATCGCCGCCTTGTTGTTGACGATGATGCCGGTGGTGATGAGCTTCGAGCCGAAATAGGTCTTGTCCTTGTCGTAGGCCTCGGTCGGGATCTGCGCGAGGTCGGCGCGTGCATGTGCCAGCAGCCGGCCATCTGCCTTGAGGCGCTCCATCGACACCGCATCCGCGATCAGCAGCACATCGGCGCGCGGATCGCCCGCGGTGATCTCGGCCTGCAGCTTGTTCATCACCTCGGTCGTGCCCGAGCGGAAGATCTCGACCTCGACCCCGGGGTGGCGCTTCTTGAACCCCTCGACGGTCTGCGCCGCGTCGCGGTCGGGCTGCGAGGTGTAGAGGGTGAGCTTGCCGGTGACCTGGGCTTCGGCGCCGAAGGCGAGGCCGAGAGCCAGGACGGCAGCGGCGATCAATCGGAGCATGGCTTCATCTCCTGTGAGGTAGGGCCGCCACCAGTGCCGGATTTCGACGACGGTTCCGTTGCGGGAATATGTCTATTCGATGAAGGCGGCGGCCCTCAAGCCTACTCCGCGGCCGTCGGGCCAATGTTGAGCACGCCGTCAGTTGGAAAGGCTGCGTTGATAGTCGTCGAAGAGCTGTTTGCACGTAAGGTTATTCGGCATCTCGATGCGAAGGGTGACGGACGGGTTGCTCAGTCTTTCTTTCAGCTGATTCTGCACGAGGTTGCGATCCGGATCGGACATGCCGTAGGACGTCGCATAGATACGTCGAACGACTGACCTTGTGCCGGACGTTAGGAGGTCCATGTTCTGCCGATGGAAGCCGAAGCCGAGGAAAATGATCACTTTGGCTTTGCTAATTTCCTCTCTAATTCGTCCTACGACCTGTGCATCACCTATCTGTTCAGTGAAAGTGTGAATCCCCTTTGAGAGACGAGAGAGATTGGTGACCCAATC
>VGEH01000086.1 GCA_016869375.1 Alphaproteobacteria bacterium
AAGCTCTCCGGGGTCAGCTCCTGGATGGTGATGTCGGTGCCCTTGAACTTCATCTTTTTGCCTTTGGACCGGGCCGAGGCAAGCAGACGGAGTTCAGACATGGGGAAGTTGCGCTCCTCCAGGCACTGGAGGAACTCGACCCCCACGGCGCCGGTGGCTCCAACCACCGCGACATTGGGCGACGACATCGGAAAGTCCTTTCTATGAGACGAGGTTAGCGGCCGGGAACCGGCCGCGGGACGCACATTTGCGGCGCCGCAGCATCGGCTGTCAACGCCGGAAATGCCGCAGCCATCGCCGTTTCCTATCCCCGGCCGCCGGAAGACGCTAGAAAGCGCCGCCCCTCGATGATCGATTCCGCCTCCGTCCCGAACAAGCCCGACCGCCCGCTGACCGGCATCACCCTGATGCTGGCGGCCGTGGCGGCGTACACCGTCACCGACAGCATCTCGAAATACCTGACCGGCGAGATCCACCCGTTCCAGATCGTGTGGTCGCGCTACTTCGTCTACGTCTTCATCCTGGTGCCGTTCGTGCTCCGGCGCGGCGTGGCGGCGACTTTCGACACCCCGCATCGTTCGATCCATATCTGGCGCTCGGCGCTGATGCTGGCCTCGACGGCGGTCTTCGTCTTCTCGCTTTCGACCCTCGATCTCGTCTTTGCCGTCACGGTCGCCTTCGCCTCCCCGTTCTTCGTGACGATGCTGTCGATCCCGGTCCTCGGCGAGAAGGTCGGCATGCGGCGCTGGTCCGCCATCTTCGTCGGGTTCCTCGGCGTGCTGGTCGCCCTCCAGCCGGGGGTCGCGTTCACGCCCTGGTCGCTGCTGCCGCTCGCTTCGGCCTTCATCTGGGCGGTCGGCCTGATCCTGACGCGGCTGACCGGCAGCGAGCCGCCGTTGACCATGCTGGTCTACCTGACGGCGGTCGGCCTCGTCCTCTCGACGCCGATGATGCTGCCGTTCTGGACCTGGCCCTCCGCGTGGGACTGGGGGCTGATGATCTTTGCCGCGATCTGCAACCTCATCGGCTTCTACACCATGTTCCGCGCCTTCGCGCTCGCGCCGGCGTCGACGCTGGCGCCGTTCTCCTACAGCCAGATCCTGTGGGCCACGCTGCTCGGCTGGGCGCTGATGGGCCAGATCCCGGGTTTCTGGATCTATGTCGGCGGCGGCATCGTGGTCGCCAGCGGCGTCTATATCTGGCACCGCGAGCGCATGCTGGCCCGATGACCGACGCCGCCCCCGCGCCGAAGCCCGACCGCCCGCTCACCGGCATCGCCCTGATGCTGACGGCGCTGGCAATGTACATGATCACCGACACGGTGGCGAAGTACCTGACGGCGGAGGTCCACCCGGTCCAGATCGTCTGGTCGCGCTATGCCGCCTACATCCTCATCCTGACGCCGATCGTGCTCTGGCGCGGCTTGCCCAGGAGCTTCGCCACCACCCGCCCGGTCGCCCATGTCGGGCGGTCCCTGGCCATGCTGCTTTCCGGCACCTGCTTCACCATCTCGCTCGCCCATCTCGAGCTCGCCTTCGCCATCACGGTCGCCTTCGTCTCGCCGCTGTTCGTCACGGCCCTGTCGATGATCTTCCTCGGCGAGAAGGTCGGCGTCCGGCGCTGGAGCGCGGTCGTCGTCGGGTTCATCGGCGTGCTCATCGTCATCCGGCCGGGGGCGGAGTTCTCGCCCTGGTCGCTGCTGCCGATCGCCTCGGCTTTCCTCTGGGCGATCAGCCTGATCCTGACCCGGCGGACCGGCCACGACCATCCGCTGACCAATCTTGTCTACACGACGATCGTCGGCGCGATCGTGGCGACGCCGGCGGTCATCCCGTTCTGGGCCTGGGTCTCCTGGGAGGCCTGGGCGATGCTGTTCTGCATCGCCGCCTGGAACCTGGTCGCGCTCACCGTCATGGTGCGCGCCTTCGCTCACGCCCCGGCCTCGACGCTGGCCCCCTTCAGCTACAGCCAGCTGATCTGGTCGATCCTCCTGGGATGGGCCGTGTTCGGGGACATCCCCGACCTCCTGACCTATGTCGGCGGCGGCGTCGTCATCGCCAGCGGCGTCTATATCTGGCATCGCGAGCGCGTGCGGGCCCGCTCGCAAGCAGCCTGACGGGCTGCTATATCCGGGCATCCCTTATCGACGGATCTTCATACGCATGACAGCGCTCAAGGAACGGACCGGCGGCCAGATCCTGGTCGATCAGCTGAAGATCCATGGCGTCGACACCGCCTTCGGCGTGCCGGGGGAGAGCTACCTCGCCGTGCTCGATGCGCTGCATGACGTCAACTCGATCAAGTTCGTGATCTGCCGCCAGGAAGGCGGTGCCGCGATGATGGCCGAGGCCTATGGCAAGATGACGGGCAAGCCCGGCATCTGCATGGTCACGCGCGGCCCCGGCGCCACCAATGCCTCATCGGGCGTGCATGTCGGCTTCCAGGATTCGACGCCGATGATCCTGTTCATCGGCCAGGTCGGCCTGGACGCGATCGAGCGCGAGGCCTTCCAGGAGATCGACTACCGCCGCATGTACGGCCAGATGGCGAAGTGGGTGGCGCAGATCGACGATGCCGCCCGCATCCCCGAATATCTGAGCCGCGCCTTCCATACCGCGACCTCGGGTCGGCCGGGGCCGGTGGTGCTGGCGCTGCCCGAGGACATGCTGACGGCGACCGCCACGGTCGCCGATGCCGAGCCCTACCGCGCATCCGAGCCGCATCCGGGGCCCGAGGCGATGGCCGAGATCCGCGCCATGCTGGCCAAGGCGAAGCGGCCCTTTGTCATCCTGGGCGGCTCAATCTGGGACGAGGACGCCTGCGCCGCGATCAAGACCTTCGCCGCCCAGAACAAGCTCCCGATCGGCACCTCCTTCCGCCGCGCCGACCGCTTCGACAATCGGCATCCCTGCTATGCCGGCGATGTCGGCATCGGTCCGAACCCGAAGCTGGCCGAGCGCGTGAAAGCGGCCGACCTGCTGATCGTCGTCGGCGCCCGCCTCGGCGAGATGACCACCGGCGGCTACACGCTGTTCGACATCCCGACGCCGAGCCAGACCATGGTCCATGTCCATCCCGACCCGGAGGAGCTGGGCCGCGTCTACCGCCCGGCGCTCGCCGTCAATGCCGGGGTGAAGGCCTTCGTCGCGGCGCTGGCGCGGCTGGAGCCGGTCGACTCCTCCGCCTGGGCCGGAGCCGCCGATCAGGCGCATGCCGACTACCTCGCCTACACCAAGCCGGTGAAATGCCCCGGCGACGTCCAGATGGCCGAGATCATCTCCTGGCTCGACGAGACGCTGCCCGACGACACGATCTACACCAATGGTGCCGGCAACTTCGCCACCTGGCTCCACCGCTTCCATCGCTACCGCAAGCTGGGTACCGAGCTGGCGCCGACTTCGGGTTCGATGGGCTACGGCCTGCCCGCCGCGGTTGCGGCCAAGATCCGCTATCCGAGCCGGAACGTGATCTGCGTTGCCGGCGACGGCGACATCCAGATGACGCTGCAGGAGCTGGGAACCGCGCAGCAGGCCGGCGCCGCGCCGATCGTCATCGTCGTCAACAACGGCATGTACGGCACCATCCGCATGCATCAGGAGCGCGAATACCCGGAACGCGTCTCCGGCACCGACCTGATCAATCCGGATTTCGCCGCGATCGGCCGCGCCTATGGCGGCATCGGCGAGACGGTGACGAAGACCGAGGAGTTCAAGCCGGCCTTCGAGCGCGCCCGCGCCTCGGGCAAGCTCGCGGTGATCGAGCTCAGGCTGCATCCGGAGGCGCTGACCATCCGCGCTTCCCTGAGCGATATCCGCAACCAGGCTAAAGCCAAGCGTTAGGACAATGTCCGTCGCGCTGACCCTTCTAGGCGATTCCTGCTCGGGCATTCCCGGTCAGAAATTCGAGGCCAACCTGGCGCGGATCGTCGCGCGCATCCTGGAGCGGAACGCACCGGCCGACGCGCTGCTCTATCTCGGCGACCACGTGTACGGTTACACCGACGACGAGCCCACGCTGCGCGCCCAGTGGGATCATTTCCTCGACAAGGAATTCCGGCCGCTCGACGAGCGCTACAAGCGCGTGCTGCACCTCGCCGGCAATCACGACGCCAACACCCCGGTCAGCGCCGCCTTCTGCGAGGCGCGCATGCCGTTCCCGCCGGACGCGCGCTTAAGGAAAGGCCTCAACTACGTCCTCGACCTCGGCGAGGCCCAGATCGTCGCGATCTCGACCTGCGATCTCTCGAACCGGGGTTTTGCCGCCGTCGACATGGCGTGGCTCGAAACGGCGCTGAAGAGTCTCACAGCGCCGATCCGCCTCGTCGCCGGCCACTACCCCTTCCATCCGATCAACGGCTACGAGGAGGTGCCCAAATGGGTCTTCCCGGCCGAGCAGCGCACCCAGGCCTGGAAGCTGTTCCGCGAGGCCGGCGTTCAGGCGTATCTCTGCAGCCATATCATCGCCTTCGACTTCCAGGTGCATGACGACATCGTGCAGCTCTGCAGCGGTGGGGCAGGGACCGAGTACGGTCCCGACGGCGTGATGGGCAATGGCGAATTCCGCCACTTCGTCACCTGCACGATCTCGCCGGAACGCTTCGCCTTCGAGGCGATCGACGAGAACGGCCGCGCGCGCGAAACGGGCAACCACTCTTTCGCGGCACGAGCCTAGGGCGCGATCTACTTGGCGCCGAGTTCGAGGACGCGCCTAATCTCGGTCAGCACCTTGCCCAGGACCTCGCCGCTGACCGCGCCGAGCCGTTCGGCGTCGCGGGCTTCCACGGTCGCGATCTTTCGCGGACGGATGATCGAAGGCGCGGGCAACCCGGCCCTCGCGAGCCCTGCCAACGCTATGTCGCCCTTCCAGCCCCGGTTTTCGGCGCTGGTGATCATGACGACCCAGATGAGCCCCTGCTCGGCCTGGAACGAAGCACCTGAAACGACGAGAGCCGGACGGCGCTGACGGACGGGGCGGTCCGTGTAGGGATAGGGGACGGCGATCACATCGCCCGGCTCAAAGCTTGCCATAGGCCTTGCGGTCGGCGTCCGAGCTCCACTCGTGGAAGGTCCGGAACGGGTTGTCGGCGGCGTCGGTCTCCGCCTTCCGCAAGAGCACGTGGTCTCCGACAATCTCGTAGACCAGCTCGTCGCCTTCCTTCAGGCGCAGCGCCGATCGTACGGGTTGGGGAATCGTGGTTTGGGCCTTGCTGGTGAGCTTGCTGGTGATCATGAGCGCAATGTAAGGACTTTCCTTACCTCCGGCAAGGATCGGCGGAAATTCCTCCCGCGGCCGAGACGGGCTGCTAATCTCACAGCCTTTTTCGCGAGGGGAGCTTCGAATGTGCGACACCATGGTGGCCGCCGGCGGCCAGTCGGTCGACGGCGCGGTGCTGTTCGGCAAGAACAGCGATCGCGAGCGGAACGAGGCGCAGTTCCTCGAAGCCATCCCGCAGAAGAGCCACCGCAAGGGATCGAGCCTCAAGCTCACCCATGTCGAGATCCCGCAGGTACCTGAGACCCACGCGGTGCTGCTTTCGAAGCCCTTCTGGATCTGGGGGGCGGAGATCGGCGCCAACGAGCATGGCGTCGTCATCGGCAACGAGGCGGTCTATGGCAAGCGCATGCCCTCGCCGAAGCCGGGCGTCATCGGCATGGACTATCTCCGTCTCGGTCTCGAGCGCGGCGCCTCCGCCGACGAAGCGCTCGACGTGATCACGCGGCTGCTGGCCAAGCACGGGCAGAGCGGCAATTGCGGGCATCTCAAGCAGCGCACCTACCACAACTCCTTCATCATCGCGGATGCCTCGGGCGCCTGGGTGTTGGAGACGATCGGCAAGGACTGGGTCGCCGAGCATGTCGATGGCGTCCGCACCATCTCGAACGCGCTCTCGATCGAGAAGGACTACGACAAGATCAGCGACGGCATGAGGGCCAAGGTCGGCGACGCCTCGGTCGCCAGGACCATGACCAATCCGCGCCGCGACAAGATCTCCCAGGGCAAGGAGCGCTGCGCGCGCTCGACCACCCTGCTCGGCAACCGCCGCGGCCGGCTCGACGTGCATTCGGTGATGGCTGCGCTCCGCGACCACGGGCCGGAGGATCGCGGCTGGCACCCGGACCAGACGACGATGAAGGCGATCTGCATGCATGCCGCCTGGGGCAACAATGGCGGCCAGACCACCGGCGCCATGGCGAGCTGGCTCAAGAAGGGCCGTCCGGCGGTGCATTGGATCACGGGCTCGGCCGCGCCGTGCCTCTCGATCTTCAAGCCGGTCTTCGTCGATCTCGGATTGCCGGTGAAGGAGAAGACACCGACCGGCAAGTTCGACCCGAAGACCCGCTGGTGGAAGCATGAGCAGCTGCACCGCCAGATCCTCGAGGATTTCGAAACCCGCTCCGCCGCCATCGCCGGCGAGCGCGACGCGCTCGAGAAGGACTTCGCTCGGCGCATCGCCAAGGTCGTCGCTGCTGACGCCGAGACGCGCCGCGAGGCCGTGACCGCCTGCTGGGAAGAGGCGGATGCCGCCGAGGCCCGCTGGGCGGAGACGATCCCGGCGATGGCCTGCGAGGGTAAGACCGCGGCGCCCTATCGCCGCGCCTGGTCGCGCTTCAACCGCATCGCCAGCTTCGCCTGATAAGAAGACTCCCTGGGGGAAACGTGTCCAAGAGCATCGTCTTTCTCGAGCGCGACACCATCGCGCCCGCGGTCGTCATTCGCCGTCCGTCCTTCGATCACACCTGGAAGGAATACGACCGCACCACGCCGGAGCAGATCGTCGAGCGGCTGAAGGATGCCGAGATCGCTTTGGTCAACAAGGTCCGGTTCCAGCGCCCAGCGATCGAGGCGCTGCCGAAGCTGAAGCTGATCGCGGTGGCTGCCACCGGCACCGACAATATCGACATTAAGGCTTGCGCCGAGCGCGGGATCACAGTCTCCAACATCCGCGGATACGCGCTGCACACGGTGCCGGAGCATGCCTTCGCGCTGATCCTGGCGCTCCGCCGCAGCCTCTTCGGCTATCGTCGCGACGTGGTCGACGGCGAGTGGCAGAAGGCGGCGCAGTTCTGCTTCTTCAACCATCCGATCAACGACCTGCACGGCCAGCGTCTCGGCATCATCGGCGAAGGCGTGATCGGCCAGGGCGTCGCCAACATCGCCCGCGCCTTCGGCATGCATGTGATGTTCGCCGCCCACAAGGGCGTGCAGGGGCTGGGACCGCTCTACACGCCCTGGGACGAGGTGATCGAGACCTCCGACGTGATCACGCTGCATTCGCCGCTGACGCCGCAGACGCGCAACATGATCGCGCTGCCCGAGTTCAAGCGCATGAAGCGCACGGCGATCATCGTCAACACCGCCCGCGGCGGCCTCATCGACGAGAACGACCTCTCGACCGCGCTGCGCGAGGGGCTGATCGCCGGCGCCGGCGTCGACGTGACCTCGCCGGAGCCTCCCCCGCATGACTCGGTGCTGATGAAGCTCCTCGACCTGCCGAACTTCATCCTGACCCCACACACCGCCTGGGCCAGCCACGAGGCGATCCAGTCGCTCTGCGACCAGCTGATCGACAATGTCGAGGCCTTCGTCGCCGGCAAGCCCCGGAACGTGGTGGGCTAGCGCGCGCCCTGGATCGCCCGCCAGACCTTCTCCGAGGTCAGCGGCATGTCGATGTGGCGGACGCCGTAGCCGGCGAGCGCGTCGATCACCGCGTTGACCACGGCGGGCGGGGCGGCGGCGCAGCCGGCCTCGCCGCAGCCTTTCACGCCCATCGGGTTGGTCGGCGCCGGCGTCGGAGCGGAGATGAACTCGAAGGGCGGGAAGTCGGCGGCCCTGGGCAGAGTGTAGTCCATCAGGCTGCCGGTGAGCAGCTGGCCATCCTTGCCGTAGCGGATCTCCTCCATCATCGCCTGGCCGAGGCCTTGCGCGATGCCGCCGTCGATTTGCCCCTTGAGCAGGAGCGGGTTCAGCACCACGCCGAAATCATGGACGACGAGATAGCGCTGGATCTCGACCACGCCGGTATCGGGATCGACCTCGACCTCGGCGACGTGGCATCCGTTCGGATAGGTGTGGTTGGTCGGCTTGAACAGGTGATAGCCGGTCACGTTCAGTCCCGGCATCAGCGCGGTGAAGGCGACTTTCCGGTCGGTGCCGGCGACGAGGTAATGCCCGTCGTCGAACTCGATATCGACCTCCGCCGCTTCCAGCCTCTCGGCGGCCTGGGGCTTCACCTTCTTGATCACCTCGTCGATCGCGCCCTGGAGGGCCGAGCCGCCGAGCACGAGCGAGGCCGAGCCGCCGGTGCCGTGGCCGACGGCGAGCTTGTCGGTATCGCCCTGCACGAAGCCGATCTCCTCCGGCTTGATGCCGAGGCGGATGGCGACGAGGTGCGCATAGAAGGTGTGATGGCCTTGGCCGTTGCCCATGGTGCCGGCGTAGACGGTGGCCTTGCCGTTCTCGATGCGAAGCTCGGTATTCTCGTTCCAGGCGCCGGCGACGCGCTCGCAGAGATGAGCGAAGCCGAAGCCGCGCAGCCGGCCGCGGCGGGCGCTGTCGTCGCGACGCGCGGGATATTGGCGGTGCTTCGCCTCGGCGAGCGCGCGGTCGAGGATGCCTTCGAAATGGCCTGAGTCGTAGAGAAGGCCGAGCGGCGTCGCCCGCGGCAGGTCAGCCGGCTGGATCAGGTTGAGCTTGCGCAAGGCCACCGCATCGCGTCCGGTCTCGCGCGCCGCGGCATCGACGGCGCGCTCCAGCGCATAAAGCGCCTCCGGCCGGCCGGCGCCGCGATAGACATCGGTGGAGGCGGTATTGGTGAAGACGCCGCGCACACGCACATGGATCGCGGGCGTGCGATAGACCCCGGCGAAGGCCGGGGAGTTGTTGACCGGCGAATTCAGGCCCTTCGGCGAGATATAGGCGCCGAGGGCGGCGAGCCCGTCGACGCGCATGCCGAGGAAGCGCCCGTTGGCATCCATCGCCAGCTCGACCGTGGTGAGGTTGTCGCGTGCGGCATAGTCGGAAGAGAACGCCTCGGCGCGGTCGGAGACCCAGCGCACCGGGCGGCCGAGCCTCTTCGCCGCCCAAAGCACCAGCGCGTGCTCGGCATAGAGCGCGTTCTTGAGGCCGAAGCCGCCGCCGACATCCTCGGAGACGACACGGATGGCGTCGGGCTGGACTTTGAGCATGCGCGCCAGCGTCGCCTTGATGCCATGCGGCATCTGCGTGCCGGTGGTCAGCGTGTAGCGGCCGTCATACTGCCCAAGCGCAACCCGCGTCTCGATCGCAGCACCGGAGACGCGGTTGTTGACCACGGTGATGCGCGAAACATGCGCCGCCTTTGCGAAAGCGGCCTTGGTTGCTTCGGGATCGCCGCCATGCCATTCGAAGGCGATGTTCTGCGGCGCCTCCGGCCAGATCGCCGGCGCTCCGTCGATCGCCTCGCTCATGTCGATGACCGCCGGCAGGATTTCGTAGTCGATCTCGATCGCCTCGATCGCGTCGCGCGCGGCCTCCTCGGTCTCGGCGACTACCATCGCCATCGGCTCGCCGACGAAGCGCACGCGCCCCTGCGCCAGCACCGGCAGCTCGGGCTTCACCACGGGCCCCGGGGCAGGCCCGCCATTCTTCGGGAAGGTCGGCAGGCCAAGTTCGGAGAGCACGGGACCGGGGCCATCGACGGCGACATCCTCGCCGGTCAGCACCGCAAGCACGCCCGGCAGCTTCCTGGCTGCGCTCGCATCGACGGATTTGAGCGCGGCATGCGCATGTGGCGAACGCAGAATGACCGCGCGCACTTCCTGGTCCAGCCGAATGTCGTCGGTGAAGCGGCCCTTACCGCGCAGCAGCGCGTCATCCTCGAGCCGTGTCAGCGGCTGGCCGTAGGCGTGTTCCCCCATCGCGCGCCCTCTCTAAAAGAAGGTCTTCACCGCGCCGGTGACTGTGAAGTCGTCGGCGATGCGCCAGACCACGTCCCATTTGTCGAAGGCGGTCGAGGTGTGCGAGATGCCGAAGGAGATGATGTCGCCGATACGGATATCGGCGCCGTCCGGATACTCGACATAGCAGTGCTGGTCGTTGGACCGCGTCATCTTCCAGCCCGAGCCGAGATCCTCGATCAGCCTGCCGTCGCGGAAGCGCTGGAGCGGGATCGGCAGCTCGATGTCATAGGGCAGGTCGCGCATGCCCATGGTCATGATCGCGAGCCTCGGGTCGGGCAGGGACTGCACCGCGGCCCAGAGCTCGAGCCCCGGCTTGAAGTCGCTGGCCGATCCCGTCTTGCCGCCAGCCATCGAGAGGCGGCCGCGCTTGTCCATGTCGAGCGCGCGGCGGCGGTAGAAGCCGTGGTCGAGCGCGAGGAAGGCGCCGCCACGCACGACGATGCGCACGCCCTTGTCCTTGGCGAGATGGCCGAAGCGGCGGATCGTCTGGTCGAAGGATGTGGAGCTGCCGGCGGAGAGGATGATCTCCTCGCCCGGCGCGAAGGCGCCGATCTGGCGGCCATGGTCGAAAACGCTCAGCATCAGATCAAGAAGACGATCGATGCCGGCCCAGACTTCCTCGGCCTTCGGCGCCTTGACGCCGCCCTCATAGGCCTCGACGCCGACGAGCTGCAGCTCGGCCGAGGCGGTGATCGCGGCGATCGTCGCCTTCGCCTGGTCGAGGGTGCGCGCACCGGCACGGCCGCCGACCGGCCCCATCTCGATCAGGAGGCTGAGCTTCTTGCCGTTCAGATGCGGCTTCGCCCATTTCGCCAGCATCTCGGCGCCCTGGGCCGAATCGACCAGCGCCATGAATTTCGTCTGGGGAAACGCCTTCATCAGGCCGACGAAGTGCGCGACGTTCGCCGGCGCCGCGAGCTGGTTCGCCAGCAGCACGTTCTTTGCCCCCGTGCGCGCCGCCAGTAGTGCCTGCTGCACCGTGGCCGCCGTGAAGCCCCAGGCGCCGCCATCCTTCAGCATCTTCTTGTAGAGCTGCGGCGCGCCGGTGGTCTTGGCATGCGGCGCCAGCGAGATGCCGTGGCTGGCGGCGATGTCGCGCATCAGCGCCAGGTTGTTGTCGACGGCGGAGTCGCGCAGCGTCATCGCCGGCAGCGCGATGTCGCCCTTGATCACGTTCCAGCCCTTTGCGCCGATGTCGCCGAGCCGGATCGTCCCCTCGGCGAAGGGGATGCCCTTGGTCGTGCCGTCCAGCGCCAGATCGTCAATCGCCTCGATCGCGTCCATTCACTCTCTTCCTCGAAAAGGCGAAGGAGCTTGCCGCAGAAGCGCGCTCCTGGCCACCATTGCCTGATCCTATTCCGCCGAGGCCCGCATGCGCATCGCCGTCGCCCAGATCCTCCAGGAAACCAACACCTTCTCGCCGATCCCGACCACGCTCGAGACCTTCAAGCGCTACTACTACCTCAAGGGCGAGGAGATGCTGGACGGGCTCGAGGGCCAGCGCATCGAGATCCCCGGCATCCTCTCCGTGCTGCGCTCCTCCAACGTCCAGGTGGCGCCGCTGATCGCCACATCCGCCTGCGCCTCGGGCACGCTCACGCGCGACACCTACGAGACGATCGTCGGCGACCTGATGAGCCGGCTGAAGGCCGCGGGCAAGCTCGACGGCGTGATCCTGGCTCTCCACGGCGCCATGGCGGCGGAAGGCGAGGACGACCCCGACGGCGCCATCATCGAGATGGTGCGAAAGCACGTCGGCCCCGACGTGCCGATCGGCGTCAGCTTCGACCTGCACGCGCTGGTGACGAAGCGCATGCTGCAGCCCAACACCTTCCTGCTGGGATACAAGGAATACCCTCATATCGACATGTTCGAGACCGGGGAGCGCATCGCCCAGCTCATGCTCGACAGGCTCGCCGGCAAGAAGAAGCCGGTGATGTCGCTGGTCAAGCTGCCGCTGCTGGTGAGCCCGATGGTGACGCGCACCACCGACGGCCCCTTGCGCCCCGTGGTCGAGCGCGCGCGAGAGATGGAGGCGAAGGGCGAGATCCTGCATGCCTCGCTCTTCCCGGTGCAGCCCTGGCTCGACCTGCCGGATCTTGGATTTGCCGTGCTGGTCTGCGGCGACGGGGACCAGAATAAATGCGATGCGGCGGCGAACGAACTCGCCTCGATGGTGTGGAACCGGCGTAAGGAATTCGAGACCGATCTGCTGCCGATCGAGGAGACGATCGAGATCGCGATGAAGTCGGACGGCGTCACCGTCGTCGGCGATTCCGGCGACGCGCCGACCGGCGGCTCGGCTTCGGATTCGACCGCGGTACTCGAAGGCCTTCTGAAGAAGGGTGCCGACAAGTGGAGCCGGCCGACCTACCTCTCCTTCGTCGATCCCGAAGTGGCGAAGGAAGCGGCTGCAGCCGGCGTCGGCACGACGCGGAAGTTCAAGCTCGGCTACAAGATCACCAAGGATGCCGGGAAGCCGATCGAGGTCACAGCGCGCGTGGCGACGATCTCCGAAGGCACCTATGCCATGCGCGACAAGGGCGCCAAGGGCATGAAGATGGATAACGGCCTGACCGCCGTTCTCGCCGTCGGCTCGATCCGGATCGCCGTGCGCTCATACCCGGCGATGGAGTGGGATACCGGCATGTACTACTCCGTCGGCCTCGACCCGACCGAGGCAGGCCTCGTCTTCGTCAAGTCGCCTTCGCATTTCCGCGTCGCCTACGGCCCCTTCGCCGACCGCATCCTGATGGCCGATACGCCCGGCCCGACGCTCGGAAACATGCGCAGCCTCGTGCTCAAGCGCGCGCCGAAGTCTCTCTATCCGCTGGACGAGAACGCGAGGTGGTCGCCGGCTTGACCGGATCGCCGCTCTTCTTCGGCTGGAAGGTCGTCTGGACCGCCTTCGCGGTCGCGGTCTTCGGCTGGGCATTCGGCTTCTACATTCCCTCGGCGCTGCTGCATCTGCTGCACGAGAAGCACGGATGGTCGGTGGCGGTGATCTCGGCGGCGATCAGCTGGCACTATCTGCTGAGCGCCGGGATCATCGTCTACTTGGGCGAGATCCATGCGCGCTTCGGGCTCTGGCGCGTGACTGCAATCGGCGCGGGGCTGCTGGGCTTCGGCGCGCTCGGCTGGGTCTCGGCGACCGCCTCCTGGCAGCTCTTCCTCGCCGCCATCGTCAGCGGCGCAGGCTGGGCCGCGACCAGCGGAGCGGCGGTCAACGCGATGATCATGCCGTGGTTCCGCGCCAAGCGCGCGACGGCGATCAGCCTCGCCTTCAACGGCGCCAGCGTCGGCGGTGTCGTGCCGGTCCCGCTGTTCATCTGGCTGCAGGGGGAGACCGGGCTCGTGCCAGCGACACTGGCGCTCACTGGGCTCGGCGCGGCGATCATCGTGCTGCTCTCGGTTCTCTATCTGAAGCCGACATTGGCGAGTCTCGACCTCAACCCCGATGGCACCGCCTCCGACGATGCGCCGATGCAAGCGACTCGTACGCCGATCCTGCGCGCGCAGCTCCTTCGCGAAACTCGTTTCGTCACGCTCTCGCTCGGCTTTGCCTTGGCCCTCTTCGCGCAGGTCGGGCTCATCTCGCATCTGGTGGCGCTGCTGGCACCGTCGCTTGGAACGACGCTCTCCGGCTGGATGGTCAGCGCCATGACCATCATGGCGATCATCGGCCGCACGGCCCTGGGATTCACCATCGGCGGTGCCGATCGCCGCGTCATCACCGTCGCCAATCTGCTGATCCAGGTCGTCGGAGTCGTGCTGCTCGCCACCACGGCGCAGCCGGTGCTTCTGCTGATCGGTTGCATCCTGTTCGGCCTAGGCGTCGGAAACCTGGTCTCGCTGATGCCGCTCGCCGTCCATGCCGAGTTTGATCCCGTCGATGTCGGGCGCGTCGTCGCGCTCATCATCGCCATCAACCAGGCGACGTTCAGCTTCGCGCCGGGGACGCTCGGCGCCGTCCATGACGCGACCGGCGGCTATGCCTGGCCGCTGGTCCTGGTCATCGCGCTCCAGCTTCTGGCCTGTGCGGCGCTGCTCGCGGGAGGGTTCCGGCGCCGCTGAGCCTGTGGCACCATGGGGTCCCCGTTCACGCCTAGATCCTCCCGGACGTGCCTTGAAAGAAGCTGCTCCCTCGGTCGAATCGCCGCTCGGCTGGCAGATCGCGACCGTGTCGATGCTGTTGATGGCCATCGCCTTCGGCGGCCCCTATATCACCATCGTCTCCCTGAAGATCATCGCGGCCGAGTTCGACTGGCCGCGCTCGGTGCCTTCCTTCGCCAGCGCCGCCACCTATATCGGCGCCGGCATCGGCGGCATCGCCATGGGCTGGTTCGCCGACCGCATCGGCGTCCATTGGATCGCGCTCGTCGGCGCCGTCATGATCGGGCTCGGCGCCATCGTCGCCAGCTCTTCGCAGGGCATGACGCAGCTCTACTTCGCCCACGGCATCCTGTTCGGGCTGCTCGGCAACGCCACCACTTTCGCGCCGCTGATCGCCAACACCACGCGCTGGTTCGACAAGCGCCGCGGCGTGGCCGTGGCGCTGGCCGGCAGCGGCCAGAGCGTCGGCGGCTTCATCTGGCCGCCGGTGCTCAGCTACGCGGTCGAGACCTGGGGCTGGCGCCAGACCATGTTCTGGTGGGGCTTCCTCGCGATCGCGACCATGGTGCCGCTCTGCTTCCTGCTGCGCCACCGGCCGCCTGTCTCGCCGGTGCGTCCCGGCGTGCGCGAGCCGCAGAAGGGCGACCGCGTGCTCGGCCTCAACGGCAATCTCGTGCTCTTCCTGCTCTGCCTCGCCATCGTCGGCTGCTGCGTCGCCATGGCGATGCCGCTCACGCATATCGTCGCCTACTGCACCGATATCGGCATCCCGGCGGCGCGCGGCGCGGAGATGCTGTCGCTGCTGCTGGGCTCGGCGTTCCTGAGCCGCCTCTATTGGGGCAAGCTCTCGGACCGCGTCGGTGGCCTGAAGACCATCCTCTACGGCGCCGCTGCCCAGGCGATCGCGCTGGCGTTCTACATCGTCATCGACGGCATGATCCCGCTCTACATCCTGTCGATCGCCTATGGCCTCGCCTTCGGCGGCATAGTCCCGGCCTATTCGCTGGTCGTGCGCGAGGTGTTCCCCGCCAGCGAAGCCGGTTGGCGCATGGGCGCGATCTACCTGTTCGGCACGCTCGGCATGGCGGGCGGCGCCTGGATCGGCGGCGTTGTCTTCGACATCGCGCTCGACTACCGCCCGGCCTTCCTGGTCGGCGTGCTGTTCAACCTGTCCAACATCGCGATCATCGGCTGGCTGGTCTGGCGTCACCAGCACCCGCAGCACGGCATGCGCGTCGCCGTGCAGGGCGCGTGAGGCACTAGTCCCAGGAGAGGTCGCCGCGCAGGAAAGCGGCGGCCTCGGGCGCCGACGGCCCGGCGAAGAACGCGTCCTTGGATGCCCGCTCGATCAGGCGGCCGCGATGCAGGAACAGGATCTCGTCTGCGAGCCGCTTCGCCTGGCCGAGATCATGCGTGGTCATGATCACCTTGGTGCCTTCGCGCGCGATGGCGCCGACGATCTCCTCCACCATGCGCGCGGCCGAGGGATCGAGATTGGCGGTCGGCTCGTCGAGGAACAGCACCTCGGGCTTCAGCGCCCAGGCGCGGGCCAGCGCCAGGCGCTGCTGCTCGCCGCCGGAGAGAAGCCGCGCCGGCCGCTCCGCCAGCGCCAGGAGGCCGACGCGCTCAAGCATCCTTCGGGCATGCGCCGAACGATCGGCGCGCGCATGGCCGGCGAGCGCGAGGCCGTAGACGACATTGGCGAGCGCCGAGCGGCGCAGCATCACCGGGCGCTGGAAGACCATGGCTTGGCGGCGGCGCGGATCGCCGGCGAAGCCGCCGTGCCAGGCGATGCGGCCCGCGGTCGGCGCGAGCAGCCCGTGGCAGAGCCGCAGCAGCACGCTCTTGCCGGCGCCGTTGGATCCTAGAATGACGCTGACCGGCCCGGCCTCGAAGCGCACGGTGATGCCGTCGAGGATGCGCGTGCCGCCGGCAGAGAAGCCGACTTCCGCCAGCGCCAGCGGCAGGATGCTCTCGGCGCTCATGCGCCTTGCCGTGCGCCGGCGCTGCGGAGCGCGAGCGCGATGCCGTTGATCGCGAGCACGAGCGCCATCAGCACGATGCCGAGGCCGAGCGCCTGCGGCAGGTCGCCCTTGCTTGTCTCGAGCGCGATCGAGGTGGTCATCACGCGCGTGACGCCGTCGATGTTGCCGCCGACCACCAGCACGGCGCCGACCTCGGCGGCGGCGCGGCCGAAGCCCGCGAGCACCGCGGTCACCAGCGAGAAGCGGCAGTCGTAGATCAGGGTGGCCGCCGCCTGCATCGGTCCGGCGCCAAGCGAGGTCAGCTGCTCGCGATACTCGCCCCAGGCATCGGCGATGATCTGGCGCGTGACCGCGGCGACGATCGGCAGCACCAGCAGGGTCTGCGCCACGATCATGGCGCCGGGCGTGAACAGGAGCCCGAGCGGCCCGAGCGGGCCGGCGCGGGACAGCAACAGATAGACGAGGAGTCCAACCACGACCGGCGGCAGCCCCATGCAGGCGTTCAGGATCACTGTGACGAGGTTGCGGCCGGGAAAGCTCTTGAGAGCGATCAGGGCGCCCAAGGGCAGGCCGATCGCGGTGGCGAGCACGGTCGCGGCGAGGCTGACCTTGAGGCTGAGGAAGACGACCGACCACAGGCGCCAATCGGCGCCCACGATCATCTGAATGGCCGTCGAGGCCGCCTGGCCGAGATCCCCGCCCATTTCCCCCTGCTTCAGCTCTTGCAGGGATAGACCGTCTTCAATGCGTGGCCAACCAGGATCTCGGCGGGGGAGTCGCGCCGCTCGGTGTCGGTCTTCAGGTACTCGATGATCTTCTCGATCGTTTCCTGGGCGCCGGCGCCCGAGGGGATGCAGGCGCGGCCTGGATCGGCGCGCGGCAGCAGATGCTGGGTCGTGTCGATCACGCCCATGATGTAGCTGATGCAGATATAGCGCTCGTCGATCGAGGCCGCCGTGCAGTGGCCGTGGAGGTCCTTGCCGCCGAGGAAGCCGGCGGCGGCCGGTGAAACGAAAGCGGCGGCTACGAGAGCCGCCGCGATGGGACGTCGCATGAGACCTCCTCGGCGTCAACCGAGGTTGGCCTCGGCGAAGCGCCAGTTCAGAAGCTTGTCGATCACGGCGCCGAGGAAGTCGGGCCGCTTGTTCTGGTAGTCAAGGTAGTAGGCGTGCTCCCACACGTCGATGGTGAGCAGCGCCTTTGCGCCGGGCTTGGCTGACAGCATGTTCTCGGCGTTCGGCGTCTTCTCGAGACCGAGCTTGCCGTTCTCGAAGACGAGCCAGGCCCAGCCCGAGCCGAACTGCGTGACGCCGGTCTCGGTCAGCTTCTTCTTGAACTCCTCGAAGCCGCCGAAGCCGGACTCGATCAGCTCCTTCATCTTCGCCGAGGGCTTGCCGCCCTTGGGGTCGAGCGAGTTCCAGAAGAAGTCGTGGTTCCAGACCTGGCCGGCGTTGTTGAAGATCTTCTTCGTCTTGGCGTCCTGGGCCTTGGCGGTCGCCTTGACGATCTCCTCCAGCGACTGGCCCTCGAACTCGGTGCCGGCGATCAGCTTGTTGAGCGTGTCGACATAGGTCTTGTGGTGCTTGCCGTGATGGAAGCCGACGGTCTCATCCGAGATGACGGGGGCGAGCGCCGAGGCCTCGTAGGGCAGCTTCATCAGCGTGAACGGCGCATGGGAGGGCTTCTGCGCCCGGGCGGCGGTCATGGCGGTGTTCTCCTGCGGGAGGAATGGGATAGAGGGGGAACACCTGGGATATAGGCGCGTTCCGCCGCCGGCTTGCGCGACCTTCGGTCGCCCGTTACCGTCACCGCAAAAGCGTCCTTGAAGGAAACGTCGCCGGCATGGCCAATCCGTTCCAGAATCTCTTCAACGCGGTCGTCGAGCTCTACATCTGGTGCCTGATCATCTGGGTGATCCTGAGCTGGCTCGTCGCGTTCAACGTCATCAACACGCGCAACCGCTTCGTCTCGATGGTCGGCGATTTCCTCGACCGCATCACCGATCCGGCGCTGCGTCCGATCCGGCGCGTTCTGCCCAATCTCGGCGGCATCGATATCTCGCCGATCATCCTGATCCTGCTGATCTACTTCCTCCGCGACTTCGTCAACGCTTACGTCTTCGGCGCCTTCTGATTGGCCTTGCCACTGACGCCGGCCGCCGGAGGCGCGCTGCTGACCATCCGGGTGACGCCGAAGGCGAGCCGTGCGCGCCTCGGCGAAGCCGCGACGGATGCCGCCGGCAAGCCCGTGCTCAAGGCCTGGGTCACCGCGCCGCCGGCCGACGGCGCCGCCAACCGCGCGTTGATCGAGCTGGTCTCCGACGCGCTCGACCTGCCGAAATGCGACATCGAGATTCGCCGCGGTCTCAGCGACCGCACCAAGACGCTGTTTATTGAGGGCGACGCCGGCGAGCTGGCGAAGCGTCTGGAGAAGGCCCTGGGATGACGGCGAAGATCATCGACGGCAAGGCGGTCGCGGAGAAGCTCAACGCCGAGACGGCGGCCAAGGTCGCCGCCTTCGCCAAGGCGCATGGCCGGGTCCCCGGGCTTGCCGTCGTTCTGGTCGGCGAGGATCCGGCGAGCCAGGTCTATGTCCGCAACAAGGGCAGGACGACCGCCGCCGCCGGCATGCTCTCGGTCGAGCACAAGCTTCCGGCGGAGACCGGCGAAGCCGATGTGCTGGCGCTGGTGCGGCGGCTCAACGACGATCCGAAGATCGACGGCATCCTCTTCCAGCTTCCGGTGCCGAAGCACATCAACTCGGATCGCGTCATCGACGCGATCGATCCGAAGAAGGATGTGGACGGCTTCCACGTCGTCAATGCCGGCCGGCTCGCCGTCGGCTTCGACGGGCTCTTTCCCTGCACGCCGCTCGGATCGCTCGTGCTGCTCGACGAGGCGGGGGTGAAGCTCGAAGGCGCCGAGGTCGTCGTGGTCGGCCGCTCCAACCTCGTCGGCAAGCCGATCGCCCAGCTCCTGCTCCGCCGCAATGCCACGGTGACCGTGGCGCATTCGCGCACCAGGGATCTCGGTGCCGTCTGCCGCCGCGCCGATGTCGTGATCGCCGCGGTCGGTCGCCCACGCATGATCCAGGGCGACTGGATCAAGCCGGGCGCGGCAGTGATCGATGTCGGCATCAACCGTATCGAGGAAGGCGGCAAGAATCGCCTCGTCGGCGATGTCGACTACGACGCGGCGGTGAAGGTCGCCGGCGCGATCACGCCGGTGCCGGGCGGCGTCGGCCCGATGACCATCGCCTGCCTTCTCCGCAACACGCTCATCTCCGCCGAGCGCCGCGTATCCAAGTAAGCCCAGCGGTAGTCCGATACGGCCGTGACGGAGCTGTGACCGTGTAGGCTCTGTGCCGTTTCCTTGGGCAACCGGGTGGGTCGGCCATGGATCGCAGGAATTTTCTGAAGCTGCTCGCGGTGGGCGCAGCGCCCACAAGCTTTCTAGCCGGCGAGAGCGCGCTTTCGTATCGGCAGGTCCAGCTCGACGCCACGGTCCGGCCGGAGGAGGGGCGCCGCATCTTCTCGCGGGAGCTGGATACCGCGAAGAAAAGGCATCCGGTCTACGTCGTCTACTACCAGGAAGACTCGCCGCATCGCGCGAGCTACCAGAAGGCCGTTGCCGCCGTGCTGGCCAAGCGCCGCTATCGCGGCGCCGTCATCTTCGTGGATGTCGACCGCCACCTCGACCTGGCGAAGAACAACCATTTCGACGTGAACGGGCGGCCCTACACGCTCTCAGCCTCGCTCTCGGCTTTCGTCGATGGCGAGCTGATGAGCTTCTACCGTACCTCGATCGAGTCCGAGGTCGACGGGACGCGCTTCAACTTGTCATATCCGGGCATTGCCGGCGTAACAGGCGGTCCGCTCGGAGACGATATCGAGAAGCTGAAGTCGCGCATCTCGGGATTCGTCGAGCGCACCGACCAGGCCTTCGCCAGCAAGTAGCGGGGACCTAAATCCCCGCCATCTTGCCGAGGCGGAGCCGAAGGGCGTTAAGCTTGATGAAGCCTTCCGCGTCCTTCTGGTTATAGACCGAGTCCTTCTCGAAGGTGACGTAATCGAGGCGGTAGAGGCTGTTCGGCGACTTGCGGCCGGTGACCGTCACATTGCCCTTGTAGAGCTTGAGGCGGACGGTGCCGTTGACGCGCTTCTGGCTGTCGTCGATCGCCGCCTGGATCATGCGGCGTTCGGGCGAGAACCAGAAGCCGTTGTAGATCAGCTCGGCGTAGCGCGGCATCAGCTCGTCCTTCAGATGCGCCTGGCCGCGGTCGAGGGTGATGCTCTCGATCGCGCGGTGCGCGACGTGCCAGATGGTGCCGCCCGGCGTCTCGTAGACGCCGCGGCTCTTCATGCCGACGAAGCGGTTCTCGACCAGGTCGAGGCGGCCGATGCCGTTCTTGCCGCCGAGCTCGTTGAGCCTGGTCAGCAGCGCCGCCGGCGACAGCCTCTTGCCGTCGACCGCGACGGGATCGCCCTTCTCGAACTCGATCTCGACCACGGTCGGCTTGTCCGGCGCCTGCTCGGGATCGACGGTGCGGCTGTAGACGTAGGGCGGCGGTTCCTCCCACGGATCCTCCAGCACCTTGCCCTCGGCAGAGATGTGCAGAAGGTTGGCGTCGACCGAGAACGGCGCCTCGCCGCGCTTGTCCTTGGCGATCGGGATCTGGTTCTTCTCGGCATATTCGATCAGCGCCGTGCGCGAGGAGAGGTCCCATTCGCGCCAGGGAGCGACGATCTTGATGTCGGGCTTGAGCGCGTAATAGGTGAGCTCGAAGCGCACCTGGTCGTTGCCCTTGCCGGTCGCGCCATGGGCCACCGCGTCGGCGCCGGTCTCCTGGGCGATCTCGATCTGGCGCTTGGCGATCAGCGGTCGCGCGATCGAGGTGCCGAGCAGGTAGCAGCCCTCGTAGAGCGTGTTGGCGCGGAACATCGGCATGACGAAGTCGCGCACGAACTCCTCGCGCAGATCCTCGACATAGACCTTCTTGGCACCCAGCATCTCGGCCTTCTTGCGCGCCGGCTCCAACTCCTCGCCTTGGCCCAAATCGGCGGTGAACGTCACCAGCTCGGCGCGATAGGTCTCCTGGATCCATTTGAGGATGATCGAGGTGTCGAGACCGCCGGAATAGGCGAGCACGACGCGCTTGATGGTGTCGGCCATTGAGGGACTCTTAAGGAAATAGGGCAGGAAAAGCGGCGCGGAGCATAGGGAGAGGCCTCCAGGCCCGCAAGCGCTCAGCGCAAAATGCCGAGCAAAAGCATCCTGCAAAAGAGCCGAACGTGTCGCGCCCTCAGGCAGCGATCTTCAGCCGCAGGCCGAGAGCTTTCAGCACGCGGGCGACGGTGGCGAACTCCGGATTACCATCGGGGGACAGTGCCTTGTAGAGGTTCGTGCGCCCCAAGCCGGCGGCTTCAGCGATCTCGCTCATCCCCTTGGCGCGGGCGACATCGCCCAGCGCGGCCT
>VGEH01000087.1 GCA_016869375.1 Alphaproteobacteria bacterium
CAGGTGCTACATGAACATGCGGCCACTCTATCAGCCGCAGGTCCCACAATCCGGAGCCGCCGCCTGATCAAATGTGCGAAAGATTCTGGACAGGACCACAAGACTAACGCCCGCGGCCGGGACATCGACGATCTCGACCGCGAAGCGGCGCTGACCCGCCGTGAGCGCACTCTCGCCCGCCAGGAGCGCGAGGAGCGGTTGGCGCGACGCGAGCGCGAGTTCGATCGCATCGACCGACAGAGCCGGCTAGCCCAGCGTGAACGCGCATTGCGGGAGCGCCGCCGCGCCTTGCAGCTGGGCCTGTTACCGTAACGCGATGACATGCGGCTGCTTTCGACTGCCCTTGCGGCGCTTCTCCTGAGCGCGACGGCCCTGCCCTCGATGGCACGTGCCGAGGCTCCTGCCTGGACGCCCTCGCCGGCCTGGTTCAAGCAGAAGCGGATGGAGAAGGACCAGGCGCGCGATCGCTATCTCGATCGCGGAACGCCTGCCGGCCAGGCGCAGCGTGCCGCGCCGATCGAGGATGAGCGCGTCCGCGCCGAACGCGACCGACGCAGTAGCGCCGCCGCCCGCCTGCAGCGCGAGGACCGGCTCCTGAACGAGCAACGGGCGATGCCGGCCATCCGCTCGCAATCGCGCTAAGGCCTGGGTCGGTTGCCGCGCCCCGGCGCGGCCGCGACCCAGGGTCTGAGCCCACGGGCGCCCCGCACGGTCAGTACCTCAACCCGGTCTCCGTCGAAACGAAGGGCATGCGTGCCGTCGGCGCGCAGGTCGATGATGTCGATGACGAGGCGAGGCGCGGAGCAGTAACGCGCTGGAATCGTCGCAACGACCACGATCCCTTCCCGCGCGCAGGCAACACGCCGCTCGGCGGGTGTACGCACCAGAGCCACCTCGACGGGGCCGTAGGCGCGGCTGCAGCCGGACGCGCCGCAGCGCCAGAGCTGAGCCCAGTCGGCGCCTCCATCCTGGCCCTGGCGGCGAAGCCAGGTATCTGGAACGAAGCCCGCGCGCCGTCTCGACAGAGCCATGTCTCCATCCTCGCCGCGCGCCCCGATCAGCTTGCCATCGGCCGAGATGAGGAAGTCTGGCGGGCGCGCGGCGATGGCGATCAGTAGGCCGAAGGCGACGCCGGCGAGCCCGAGCCAGCGGATGCTGCCCTGCCAGAGGCAGAGCCAGAGCCCGCCGAAGGTCATTGCGATCAGCGCGGCGATCGGCATCTCCGGCAGCACGATCACCGCACCGGGCAGTGCCGCGGTCCATTTGGCGATGGCGAGGATCGCCTCGATACCCCAGCCCATCGGCGCCAAAGCCCAGCCGTCGAGGCCGAAGGGCATCAGTAGCAGCGCCATCATGCCCCAAGGCATGACCCAGAGCTCCGCGACAGGGATTGCGGTCAGATTTGCGAGGAGGCCGTAGAGCGGCAGCCGGTTGAAGTGGAACACCGTGAAAGGCGCCGTCGCAAGGGTCGCCACGATCGAGGCGAGCGAGAGGCCTGCGACATGCAGCAGCGCTCGCCGGACAACACCTGAGTCCGCGCGCATCGCCATGAGCTTGTCGCCCATCGCCTCGAAGACGGCGATCAGAGCCACGACCGCGGCGAACGACATCTGGAAGCTGGCACCGACCAGGCTTTCCGGCGCGATGACGAGCACGGCGGCGGCGGCCCAGGCGATGGTGCGCATCGAGATCGCCTGACGGTCGATCAGCACCGCCAGCAGCACGATCGAGACCATCAGGAAGGATCGCTGCGTCGGCGGCGAAGCGCCGGAAAGTTGGAGATAGAGGAAGCCGACGATCAACGCTACGACCGCAGCGATCTTCTTGGTCGGCCAGCGCAGGGCCAGGGGTTCGATCAAGGCGAGTCCGCCGCGCACGACGAAGAAAACGAGCCCAACCACGAGGCTCATATGCAGGCCCGAGATCGACAGCAGGTGGGCGAGGCCGGAGTCGCGCACGGCCTGCATGTCGGACGCGGGGACCGGCCCCTGCTCTCCCGTGATCAGCGAGGCGGCAATGGCGCCGGCCGCGCCCGGCAGCATCGCCATCAGGCGCTCGGTGGTCTTCCTCCTGACCTCGGCGATCCATAGGCGCGCGCCATCAATGATCCCCGACGGTGGATCGACGCGAAGTACGCGGAGCTGGCCGGTGGCGAAGCCGGTCGCGCCGAGACGCTCGAAGAAGGCTTGCCGCTGGAAGTCGAAAGCGCCGGGCGCCGCGGGCTCAGGCGGCGGACGCAGGATGGCGTTGACGCGAACGCGGGCGCCGATCTGGATATCCGTCCGAGCGCCGCGGAGACTGATGCGGGCGCGTTCGGGTGTGCGCTGCGGGGCGAGCCTGGCGATCGTCAGCCGGTCGAGGGTGAGGCGGATAGAGCCGTCGCGATGATCGAGCTCGCGCACCCGGCCCTCGACAGGAACCGGGCCAACCGAGCGATCAAGGATCGGCGTCGCTACCGCCCGCGTGCGGATCTCGCCGAGCGCGAAGCCGAGCGAGAGCGCGACGAAAACGGTCGCCGCCATCCCCACCGCACGCCCCTGAAGACCAGCCGTCGCAGCGAGCGCCGCAACGACGGCGCAAAGCCCGATCCAGAGCGGCGGCTCGACCGGCAGCAGGAAATAGAGACCGACGCCGGTACCGAGCGCCACTGGGAGCCACAGCGCCCAGCGCTCGCGCTCGGCCAGCAGCGCCTCGGCGAAGCCCGTTGCCAGCGCGCCCGGCCGCAGAGCCTGGACGGCAGCCGCGGCCCTCACTGGCTCGCCTCACGCGATGTGTTAAAACCCGCCATCTTCACGTATTCAGACATCAGGAGCCTGTCTTAGCTATAGCCATGACCTGGACCGCCGATGTAAGGGCTTGGGCTAGAAGAGCGGAGTGACGTGGTGCTGCGCGCCACGAGCGAACGCTCGACGACGCCCAAGCCCTTACAGCGACGGCCCTTCGGGTTGCGAAGCGCGGGGCGAGGGCTTTGTCGCGGGCGCTCGGTGATGCATCCAGCATCGCCGTCGCGCCCGCTTCGCGCCCTCACCGCCGCGCTTCGCAATCCAGGCCGTGGCTATAGCTAATAAGACAGGCTCCTGAACCATGACTGTCGTCACGCGCTTCGCTCCCTCGCCCACCGGCTACCTGCACATCGGCGGGGCTCGCACGGCCCTGTTCAACTGGCTCTATACCCGCCATCTCGGCGGCACGTTCAGGCTGCGCATCGAGGACACCGACCGCGCGCGTTCGACTGACGAGGCAATCACGCTGATCATCGAGGGCCTAAAATGGCTCGGCATCGAGTGGGACGGCGAGGTCGTCATGCAGTTTGCGCGGGCGCCGCGCCATGCCGAGGTGGCACGCCAGCTCCTGGCCGAGGGCAAGGCCTACCACTGCTACTGCACGCCGGCCGAGCTCGAGGAGATGCGGAACAAGGCGCGGGCCGAGGGCAAGCCCATGCGCTATGACGGACGCTGGCGCGACCGCGATCCCAAGGACGCGCCCGAAGGCGTGCCGCCGGTCATCCGCCTCAAGGCACCGCAGACCGGCGAGACGGTGATCGATGACCTAGTGCAGGGCCGCGTCACCGTCGCCAACGAGGTGCTCGACGACATGGTGCTGCTGCGCGCCGACGGCACGCCCACATACATGCACTCCGTCGTGGTCGACGACCATGACATGGAGATCACCCATGTGATCCGCGGCGACGATCACCTGAACAACGCCTTCCGCCAGTACCAGCTCTATCAGGCGGCCGGCTGGAAGGTGCCTGCGTTCGCGCATGTGCCGCTGATCCACGGCCAGGACGGCGCCAAGCTGTCGAAGCGCCACGGCGCGCTCGGCGTCGAGGCCTATCGCGACATGGGCTACCTGCCCGAGACCATGCGCAACTACCTGCTGCGCCTCGGCTGGGGCCATGGCGATGACGAAATCATCTCGACCCAGCAGGCGATCGAGTGGTTCGACATCAAGGATGTCGGCCGCAACGCCGCGCGCCTCGACATCCCGAAGCTCGACAATCTCAACGGCCACTACCTCCGCGAGGCAGACAATGCGCGGCTGACCCAGCTGGTCGCCGAGCGGCTGAAGGATGTGAGCCCCGTCGCGCTCTCGCGCATCGAGCGCGGCATGACCGGCCTGAAGCAACGGGCGAAGACCATGGTCGAGCTCGCCGACAACGCCCGCTTCTACACCTTCGTGCGGCCGATCCCGGTCTCGGAGAAGGCGAAAGCCCTGCTGACGCCCGAGGCGAAGGCCTTGCTGGCCAAGCTGTCGCCGGCGCTGGCTGAGACCGACTTCTCGGAGGCGGCACTGGAGGCAGCGGTCCGCGCCTTCGTCGAGCGGGAAAAGGTCAAGCTCGGCCAGGTGGCGCAGCCGCTCCGCGCCGCGCTGGCGGGCGAGACGACGTCGCCTGGAATATTCGAGGTGGCGGCGGTGCTTGGCCGCGAGGAAGCGCTCGGGCGGATTTCCGACGCCTCCAAATTGGGTTAAGAGTTTCTTGCAGCGCAGCAATCCGCTTGGCAGCGCGCCAAGCCTATGTTTTTCTGTGACGTATCCAGCTCCCGGGGGACCCGCCCATGACTGCCAAAGGCGCCAATAAAGTCGCGACGCTGACCGATCCGACCGGCAAGACGATCCAGCTGCCGATCATCGACGGGTCGATCGGCCCGAGCGTAATCGATGTCCGCAAGCTCTACAGCGACACCGGACATTTCACCTACGACCCCGGCTACACCTCGACGGGCAGCTGCGAGTCGAAGATCACCTATATCGACGGCGACCAGGGCATCCTGCTCCATCGCGGCTACGCGATCGAGGAACTGGCGGACAAGGGCGACTTCCTCGAGGTCGCCTACCTGATCCTCAACGGTGAGCTGCCGAACAAGGAGCAGAAGGCCGGCTTCGTGAAGAACGTGACCTATCACACGATGGTTCACGAGCAGATGACGCAGTTCTGGCGCGGCTTCCGCCGCGACGCACATCCGATGGCGGTGATGTGCGGCGTCGTCGGCGCGATGGCTGCCTTCTATCACGACTCCACCAACATCTCCGATCCGCGCCAGCGCAAGATCGCCTCGTACCGCCTGATCGCCAAGATGCCGACGATCGCGGCGATGGCCTACAAGTACTCGGTCGGCCAGCCCTTCATGTACCCGCAGAACAAGCTGAACTACGCCGAGAACTTCCTCTACATGATGTTCGGCATCCCCTGCGAGGAATACAAGATGAGCCCGGTCCTGGCGAAGGCCATGGACCGCATCTTCATCCTTCATGCCGATCACGAGCAGAACGCCTCGACCTCGACGGTGCGCCTCGCCGGCTCATCCGGCGCCAACCCCTTCGCCTGCATCGCCGCCGGCATCGCCTCGCTCTGGGGCCCTGCGCATGGCGGCGCCAACGAGGCGGTGCTGGAGATGCTGGGCGAGATCGGCTCGAAGGATAAGGTCGGCGACGCAGTCAAGCGCGCCAAGGACAAGGACAGCAGCTTCCGCCTGATGGGCTTCGGCCACCGCGTCTACAAGAACTTCGATCCGCGCGCCAAGATCATGCAGAAGACCTGTCACGAGGTCCTGGGCGAGCTCGGCATCAAGGATCCGCTCCTCGACGTCGCCATGGAGCTCGAGAAGGTGGCGCTCCAGGACGACTACTTCGTGCAGCGCAAGCTCTACCCGAACGTCGATTTCTATTCGGGCATCATCCTGAAGGCGATGGGCATCCCGACGTCGATGTTCACTGCAATCTTCGCCCTCGCGCGTACCGTCGGCTGGGTCGCCCAGTGGCGCGAGATGATCGAGGATCCGCAGCAGAAGATCGGCCGCCCGCGTCAGCTCTATACCGGCCAGACACAGCGGCCCTACGTGGCGCTCGAGAAGCGCGGTTGATCGCCTCGTCCCGACGCCTCGCGGGTCGCCGCGACCCGCGACGTATCCTTCCCGTCCGCCGCCGGCAGGCCTATGCCGGCGGCGGATCGACCTTCGCCGCCGCCAACGACAACCCGGCTCCGGCGCGCCCACGCCGTCTCGGCGGCTGGGTCCTTCCCTTCACCCTCGCCACCGCCGCCATCCTCGCGCTCGCCTTCGTATGAGCCGCGTCGCCGTCCGCGCCATGCGCCGGAAGGACGTTCCGGCCGTCGTCGCGATGATGAAGGCCCTCATCGAAGAGATCCGCAGGCAGGGCGAAGAAGCGCCGGGCGGCGTTACCATCGCCAACGTCACTCAGTACGGCTTCGGCCGCGACCGCTGGTTCGGCGTGCTGATAGCGACGGTCGACGGCAAGCCGGCAGGCTATGCGCTCCATCATCGCGGCTACGAGGTCGATAACGCCGCGCGCGTCCTTTATCTCTCGGATCTCTACGTACGCGAGGAAGCGCGACGCCTCGGCGTCGGCCGCGCGCTGATGGCGGCGATGGCAGCAGAGTGCCGGCGCGTCGGCGCCGTCGAGACCCTCTGGCGGGTGCATGCGAAGAACCACCGGGCCCGCGCTTTCTACCTCGGCCTCGGCGCCGCCGACTGGCGCCTCGGCACCACGATGTGGGTGGCCGAGAAGGTTCTCGCGAAGCGCGCCGCGAGAAAGTGATGAAATCGGTGCGAGCGGCGGCGTCATAGGGCGCCGCCGCTCGCCACTCGCCGCCATCGGGGGGGGGGCGTCAGGCAGCCGAGCCGTAGGAGCCTACGGCCGGGCCCGGTTGGATGGATCACGACGGCGTGTCACGACGGCGTGAGGACGATCAGCCGGCCTTCCGCTCGATAAGCTCGATCTTGTAGCCGTCCGGATCCTCGATGAAGGCAATCACCGAGCCGCCATGTTTCATCGGGCCGGGCGGACGCGGGATCTTCACGCCTTCCTTGCCCAGCTTCTCGCAGGTCCCGTAGATGTCGGGAACGCCGATGGCCATGTGGCCGAAGCCGGAGCCGATCGTATAGGGCTCATTCTGGTCCCAGTTGTGGGTGAGCTCGATCACCGCGCCCTGGGACTCGTCGCCATAGCCCACGAAGGCGAGCGTGAAGCGACCGGACTCGTAGTCCTTGCGGCGGATCAGGTTCATGCCGAGGAGGCGCGTGTAGAAGTCGATCGACTTTTCGAGATCGATCACGCGCACCATGGTGTGCAGCATGCGAAAGCTGCTGGCGTCGACCGCGGCGGGCCGTTCCTGCGTCTGAACGCTCATGACGGATCCTTTCCGTTACGGATGGGAAATCTTAGCGCGCTGCTCCATCAGATCGAGCAGGATTTTCGCGGCGCGCTCCGAGGGCGGCGGCCCGCCCTTGCCGAGTAGCCGCGCGGCCTCGGCACCGGCGTCCTTCTGCTCCTGGCGCGCCTTCGGATCGTCGAGCAGGCGGCCGATCTCCGCGGCGATGAGATCGGGTCGGCAACGATCCTGCAGGAACTCGGCGATGACGTTGCGCTTCAGCAGGATGTTCGTCATCACGATCGAGGGCACCTTCACCATGAGCCGGCCGATGAGATAGGACAAACCCGAGACCTTGTAGGCAATGGCGAAAGGAAGCCCGGCGACCGACAGCTCGAGGTTGACCGTACCCGACGCCGCGAGCGCCGCGGTCGACGCGGCGAAGGCGTGATGCTTCTCCTCGATCGAGTCGAAGACGATCGGGTTGCCCGGCCAGGAGGCGACGGCCTTCCTCACCTCGCCCACCACGTACGCGACCGTCGGTACCGCGATGCGAAGCGACGGACGTTCGGCAACCAGCCGCGCGACCGCTTCGGAAAAGACAGGCAGCAAGCGTTTGACCTCATCCTTGCGGCTGCCGGGCAGCACGCAGAGAAGCGGCGTGTCGTCACCGAGGCCATGACGGCGTCGGAAATCAGCACCATTCGGAACGATACCGTCCTGCTCGACGACCGAATGACCGACGAAGGTCGCCGGCAGGCCGACTTTCTCGAAATACGGCAGCTCGAAAGGCAGGATGCAGAGAAGATGGTCGAGGAACTTCGCGATCATCGCGGCACGGCGCGGCCGCCAGGCCCATACTGTCGGCGCGACGTAATGGACGAGCAGCGAAGGCCCGCCCTTGAGCTTCTTCTGCACGCGGAAGGAAAACGCCGGCGCGTCGATGGTGACCACTGCATCCGGCGCCATCTGGCGGATATTCGCGATGGTCTCGCGGACGCGGCGCAGCACGCGCGCCGCATGCGGCACGATCTCGACGATGCCCATGATGTTCAGCTCGCCGAAGGGGACGAGGCTGTCCAGGCCTTCTGCCGCCATCGCCGGTCCGCCGATGCCGGCGAAGCGGACGCGGCCCTGGGCCTCTTCCTTGAGCGAACGCATCAGGCGTGCGCCTAGGCCATCGGCGGAGGCCTCGGCCGCGACCAGGAAGATCAGCGGGCCATCCTTGTTTGCGGGGATGCTCACCGCTTCTCGAAACCGTAGACGAAGAGGCCGAGCCGATCAGCAAGCTCCCCCACCGTTTCGCGATCGAGAACGATCGTGCCGCCGGCCTCGATGGCGATTCCGATCAATCCGGCCTGATGCGCATTCTTGACCGTACGGTCGCCGATGGTCGGAAGGTCGACCCGTCTCTCTTGATCAGGTTTCGGCATCTTCACCAGGACGCCGCCGCGTCCTACGCGGCGCAGCCCTTTGCAGCGCCTCATCAGCTGGTCGGTACCCTTGGTATCTTCAACACCGAGAACGACACCCTGCTGGACGACCACCGCCTGCGCGACGTCGAGCCTGCCGAGAGCTTTCAGAGCATCGATGCCACGCTCGATGTCGGCAAGCGCGTCGGCGTCCGGCGCGTTCCGGCCGAGAGACCCCAAGGGCGCAAGCAGGGTCGGCAGGATCGACTCGGCGCCGACGACGCGAAAGCCTTCCGTCTCAAGCTCCCGGACAGCGGCGGAGAGCAGGCCATCATCGCCGAAGAAGCGTCGGCCGACACCGAGGAGAAATCTCACTCCGCGCCAATCGGGCCAATAGGCCATCAGCGATCGTCGGCGTACTGGCCCAATCAAAACCAGCTCGGTGCACCCCGCGTCCTTCAGGACCTGGATCGATTTGCCGACAGCGCCGAGCCTGACCCAGGCATGGTCGGTGCCGGTGACGGTCGCGGCTTCGGTTTCGCCGTCGAAGGCGAGCACGAAGAACGGACGGCCGCCCGCAATGCAGGCCTCGATCAGCCGGCGCGGCAGTAGGCCCGAGCCGGCGAGGATGCCGAGCCTAAGCGACGCCGTTCTTGGGCTGGCAGATGGGACGGTTGGCATCGGCACGGATGAACTCGACGATGTCCATCACCACCTTCATCTTACCGAACAGCTCGGTCACGTCGTCGAGCCGCTCGGCCAGCGTACCCTCGGCGGCGAACAGCATGCGATAAGCCGCACGGAGCGCATGGATCTCGTCGCGCGAGAAGCCGCGGCGCTTAAGGCCCACGAGGTTGAGTCCGGCAAGCCGCGCACGATCGCCCATGACGAGGCCGTAGGGGATCACGTCGCCTTCCACGCCGGTCATGCCGCCAACCATCGCATGCTGGCCGATACGCACATACTGGTGGACGGCCGACAACCCGCCCATCATGGCATGGTCGCCGACCTGGACATGGCCGCCGAGCGTTGCGTTGTTGGTCAGGATGACCTTGTTGCCGAGCTTGCAGTCATGCGCGACATGACAGGCGACCATGAGGAGGCAGCCGTCCCCGACCGAGGTAAGGCCGCCACCGACAGCGGTTCCAGGATGCAAGGTTGCATGCTCGCGGATGATGCAGTCGCGGCCGACGACGAGCCGTGTCGGCTCGCCCTTGTACTTCAGGTCCTGCGGGGGCAATCCGACAGTGGCGAAGGGAAAGATGCGCGTGTTGGCGCCGATCTCGGTATGGCCCGCGGCGACGACGTGACTCACCAGCTCGACGTGATCGCCGAGCACGACATCACCGCCGACCGTGCAGTAGGGACCTATGGTGACACCATCACCGAGCTTCGCCCTCGAGTCGACGATGGCGGTCGAATGGATTCCCGCCATCAGTTGTCCAGGATCATCGCGGCGTAAGTCGCCTCGGCCTTGAGCACGCCGTCGACCTTCGCCTCCGCCGCGAACTTCCAGACATTGCCGCGGTGACGATCCTTCTTCACATGGATCTCAAGGCGCTCACCGGGCACCACCGGCTTCCGGAACTTGGCATTCTCGACACTCATGAAGTAGACGAGCTTGCCCTCGGAGGCGGCCCCCAGCGTCGATACCACGAGTACGGCCGCGGTCTGCGCCATCGCCTCGACGATGAGGACGCCCGGCATCACCGGCATGCGCGGGAAGTGTCCCTGGAAGAACGGCTCGCTGATGCTGACCATCTTGATGCCGACGGCGCTGACATTGGGGACCACATCGACGACCTTGTCGATCATCAGCATGGGGTAGCGGTGCGGGATCATGCGCATGATCCCGTTGATGTCGACCTCGGCGACGGTCGGGCCGCTCGGCCCCTCCTGCGCGACTTTGCCGTCGTTCATCGCCCTACTTGCCTTTCCTCCCCAGACGCTTCAGCGCCGCCACGACGCGACCGTATTCCATCATCGGCATCGTCGGCGATCCCATTACCCGACTTCCCGCAGGGAGACTCTTGGCGACTCCTCCTTGGGGGCCGACGACGCTACGGTCGCCGATATCGATATGGCCGGCAAGGCCCGCCTGTCCTGCCACGACGACGAAATTGCCAAGCCGGGTGGAGCCAGAGATTCCCACCTGGGCGACCAGGATGCAGTTCTCGCCGACCACGACGTTGTGCCCGATCTGAACCAGGTTATCAATCATGGTGCCACGGCCAATGATCGTGTCGGGGCCTGATCCGCGATCGATCGTGGTGTTCGCGCCGACCTCGACATCGTCGCCGATCAGCACGCGGCCGAGCTGCGGAAACTTGACCGCGCCTTCTGGCGTGGGCTCGAAGCCGAAGCCAGGCTGGCCGATACGCGCGCCAGGATAGATCACGACGCGACTACCGATGAGCGCGTGGCTGATCGAAGCACCTGCGCCGACCACCGTGTCCTCTCCGAGGACCACGCCTTCGCCGATCACGGCATTGGAACAGATGCGGCAGCGGGCGCCAATCTCGGTCTTGGCCGCGATGACGGCGCCGGCCTCGATCTCTACCGACGACGCGACCGTGGCGGAGGAATCGACGAAAGCCGAAGGATGACGCACAGGCCTCGCCTCGGGCTCCGGGTAGAACAGGCGCGCGGCGCGGGCGAAGGCGAGTCTCGGCTTCCGTGCCACGAGCAGGTTCATGCCGGGGGGCGCGCGATCGATCATCTCGCGTTCTACGACGCAGGCACCAGCGCGGCTCACGGCAAAGGCATCGGCGTACTTCTTGTTGTCGAGGAAGCTCAGATGGTCCGGGCCAGCCTCCCCGAGCGGGCGAACATCGCCGACGCGTCTCCCGGCATCGGCGCCCGGCGCCAGCTCGGCACCGATCCGCGTCGCAATCTCGCCGAGATCGAAAGGGCCCGCGAGCCGGAAGAAGCGCGGATCGGCCATCGCGTCACTGTTTCAGGGCCGGCATCACCAGCTTGACCGAGGTGAGCTTGCGGTCGAGCCGCACCAGCGCTTCCGAGGTGAGATCGAACCTCTTCTCGACGATCACCACGGCGGCCTTCGAGATTACCATGTTGGCCTTGGTCTCCTTGGCAATCTCATCGACGATGACGATCAGCTGCTCGCGTACCTTCGCGATGTTCTCCTCGAAGGCCTGATCCAGCTGGCGCTTTTTGGCGTTGACGTCTCGCTGAACGTCGGCGACGCGCGTCTCGAAATCGCGGCGGCGCTGCTGGAACGCTTCTGGCGCCAGAACGGCACGCTGCTGCTGCAGCTCCTGCTCGGCCGCCCTGAGGTCGCGCTCTTTCTTGCTGATGTCTTCCTGATAGGTGGCGCGCGTCCGCTCTAGCTGCTGCTGGATCGATTTGGCGGCGGCCGAACCGCGCAGGACTTCCTGGAAGTCGACGACCACGATCACCGGCGGCGTAAGCGGCTCGAGGACGCGCGGCTGCGCCGGCGGCGCGGCCGGCTGGCTCCGCTGGGCGGGGGCCTGGGCCGGCGCCTGCTGTTGGCGCTGCTGCGGCTGCTGTTGCTGTTGCGCAGCGGCGAACTGGGTGCCGGCAAGCACCACGACGGCCGAGAGCACAAGAGAGAGCTTCTTCATGATCAGAACCTCGTGCCAAAGCTGAAGCGGAATACTTCGGTCTTGTCGAACTGCTCCTTGAGGAATGCGCGCGAAAGGTCGATGCGGATCGGGCCGATGGGGGAGTTGATGGACAAGCCGAAGCCGGCCGAAGCGCGGAGCGAGCTCACATCGCGGATCTCAGGCCCCGTCTCGTCGATGCCCCAGAGACTCCCGCCCTCGACGAAAGCACGCCCGATGACCGGAATGTCCTTTGGCAAGCCCAGCGGAAAGCTCATCTCGGCGGTCGCCGTGTAGTACCTATTGCCGCCGAGCGCGTCGCCCGTGGTGATGTCTCGGGGTCCAAGACCGCCAGTACGGAAGCCGCGCAGGGTCGGACCGCCGATGAAATAGCGATCCTGGATTGCGATATCGTCGCCGAGGCCCTGCACCATTCCAGCCTGGCCCGAGAGACTTAGCACGTAGCCCGCCGCGACCGAGTAGTACCAAGAGCTGCCGACGCTCGGCCGGATGAAGCGCGAGTCTCCTCCGAGACCGGCGAGATCGGAGCCGAACCTAAGGAAGTAACCCTCGGTGGGCTCAACTCGGCTGTCGCGCTTGTCGTAGAAGAGCTCCTGACCGACCACTGAGGTCGAGCGTTGCCCCGCCGACTCCCTGATGAAGCGCGAAGCGTTGGACTTGACGTTGAGGATCTCGACGTCGCTGATCGAGTAGCGCACCGTCTGCCTTAACGCCTCGCTTAGCTGATAGCCGAAGCGAAGCCCCAAACCCGTGCGCCTGTCGTCATACGAGCTGTCGCGCTGGTTGTTGCGCGTGATGTGGAAGACATCGAAACCGGCACTGACGTCGCGGTCCAGGAAGTAGGGCTCGGTAAAGCTGAAGTCGATCTCTTGGCGCCGCCCCGACACGATGGCCGCGATGCGAACCTCCTGACCGCGCCCGAGCAGGTTGCGCTCCTTGAGCTCGACCTGGCCAAGCACCGATTCCGAGCTCGAGAAGCCGGCGCCGAACGAGAGCTCGCCGGTCGACTTCTCCTCGACCTCGACCTTGATCACGGTCTTGTCCGGCGCACTGCCGGCAATGTTGCTGACCTCCGCCTTCTTGAAGAAGGCCAAGCCTTGGATTCGCTGGCGCGAGCGCTGCAGCTTGGCGGCGTTAAAGGCATCGCCTTCGACCAGCCTGAACTCACGGCGGAGTACCTTGTCGAGCGTCCGCACGTTGCCGCCGATGTCGATGCGCTCGACATAGACCTTCGGGCCTTCCTTGATGTCGAGGGTCAGGTTGACGACGCGGTCCTCGCGGCGACGATCGATCACCGGCTGAATGTCGACGAAGGCGTAGCCCAGATTGCCCAGGCGGACCGTCATCCGCTGGATGGCCTCATCGATCTTCTCGCCCGAGTACCAGTCGCCCTCGGCGAACTGGACATCTGAGCGCAGCAGTTCCGGATCGAGGTTCTTCAGTTCGGCCTTGATGTCGACCTTGCCGAACTTGTAGCGCTCGCCCTCCTCCAGAGTGAAGGTGATGAAGAAGCCCGTCCGCTCCGGCACCAGTTCGGCTACGGCGGAGACGACGCGGAAATCGGCGTAGCCGTTATTCAGGTAGTGCTTGCGCAGCAGCTCGCGGTCGAAGGAGATCCGATCCGGGTCGTAGTTGTCGTCTGAAGAGAGGATCCGATACCAGGCCGACTCCTTGGTCTGAATGGCGCCACGAAGCGTCGAGTCGCCGTAGCGCTTGTTGCCGACGAAGCTGATGCGGCGAACACCAGTCAGCTCGCCCTCCTCGATCTCATAGACCAGATCGACGCGGTTCTGCGGCAGCTGGATGATCTTGGGCTCGACCGTGGCGGCGAAGCGCCCCTTGCGCCGATAAAGGTCGAGGATACGCTTCACGTCGTTCTGGACCTTGGTCCGCGTATAGACGACGCGCGGCCTCAGCGTCACCTCCTGAGTCAGCGCCTCGGAATCGATGCGCTTGTTACCTTCGAAGGCCATCCGGTTGATGATGGGATTCTCGACGACGTTGACGATGAGGACGGGGCCCTCGCGTCGGAATGCGACATCGGCGAAGAGGCCGGTCGCGAACAACGTCTTGAGCGACCGGTCGAGACGGTCGGCGTCGAACGGATCTCCGGCGCGCACGGCGAGGTAGGAGCGCACCGTTTCCGGATCGATCCGCTGGACGCCGTCGACCCGGATCTCGGTGATATTCCCTTGAGCACGCGCCTCGCCGCCGAGGACGAGCGCCAAGAGCACGAGCATCCACGCGGCCGATCGCTTGAGCCCGGTCGGAAGCATGTTCTTGCAGATGTCCTTCAGGTGAAGAGGCGGCCGATGAAGTCGACGACCTTGAGATGGACCAGATCATTCCAGGTCGCGAAAACCATGAGCGCCAGGACGAGCGCAAGCCCGACCATCGCCGCATATTCCTGCGCCTTCTCGCCAAGCGGCCGGCCGCGCAAGGCTTCGGCGGCGTAAAAGACAAGCGCGCCTCCGTCGAGGACCGGCACCGGAAAGAGATTGATCAGGCCGAGATTGATCGAGAGGATCGCCATGAACCAGAGCGTGGCAACGATGCCGCCCTGGGCCACCTCGCCCGACATCTGAGCGATGCGCAGCGGTCCGCCCAGTTCCTCCGACCCGCGCGTCCCGGCGATGATCTGGCCGAGCGCCTTCAGCGTGCCGACCGTGAGGTTCCAGGTCTCGCCGAACGCGTTCCAGACCGCGGTCAGCGGGCTGTCGCGGCGCGTCTCGACCTTGAGCGACCGGACGCCAAGCAAGCCGACTTTCCGCGTGTTGCCGAAGCGATCGGAGATCTCGCTCGAGCGCGGCGTGACCGACATCGCGATCACCTGCTCGCCGCGACGGATCTCGACCGTCAGCGGACGGTCCGGACTCTCCTGGACGATGCGCTGAAGCTCCTCGAAGCGCGCGACCGGGCGGCCGTCGACCGTAAGGAAGCGATCGCCGGCCTGAATGCCGGCAGCGGCGGCAGCCCCGTCCTCGACCACCTGATCGGCAGTCGGCGGCGTGAAGGGCCGTCCGGCGGTGGCGAAGAGAAGCGCCAGCACGATGATCGCGAAGATGAAATTGGCCGCCGGTCCGGCAGCGCTGATCGCCGCGCGCTGACCGACAGGCTTGGCGAAGAGGGAGTGCTGGCGCTCGGACTCCGCGACCGGCCCATGCGTGACCGAGGCAACATCGGCGTCACCCATCATCCGCACATAGCCACCCAAGGGCAACAGCGAGAGGCGCCAGCGTGTGCCCTTTCCATCGGTCCAGCCAAACAGCTCCGGCCCGAAGCCGACCGAGAAGACCTCGACCTTGACGCCATTGCGGCGCGCCACCCAGAAATGACCAAGCTCGTGCACGAAGACGAGTACGGTCAGGATGACCAGGAACGGGAGCACGTAGGTGCCGAAGCCGGTGAGGAACTGCATCATGCGGTGACCGCGCGTGTCCTTAAGCTGCCAAGCGGGCGCCGGCCCTTGCCCGCACCTCGGCGTCGATGGCCCGCACCTCGTCGATCGACGCCGGCGCCGGGGCCGCTACCGATCCGAGGGTGCTTTCGACGACCCGGGCGATGTCGAGAAAGCCTAGGCGACCGTTTAGGAAGCCATAGACGGCCACCTCGTTCGCCGCATTTAGGATTGTAGGCGCCGCCCCCCCTATTTGCAAGGCTCGCCGGGCCAGGTCGAGGGCAGGAAACCGTATTGGATCAGGCATTTCGAAAGTAAGCTGGCCAACTTTGGCGAGATCAAGGCGAGCCGCGGGGGTCTCGATCCGTTCCGGCCATGCCAGGGCGTAGGAGATCGGCACGCGCATGTCCGGCGTGCCCAGCTGTCCCAGGACGGAACCGTCCCGATAGGCGACCAGGCTGTGCAAAACCGATTGCGGGTGGATCACCACCTCGATGCGGTCCTCGGGGATGGCGAACAGGTGGTGCGCCTCGATGACCTCGAGGCCCTTGTTCATCAACGTGGCCGAATCGACGGAGATCTTGGCCCCCATCGACCAGGTCGGGTGCTTGACCGCTTCGGCAGGCGTCGCCATGGCCATGCGCTCGGCCGTCCATGTGCGGAACGGGCCGCCCGAGGCGGTCAGCACCAGCTTCTCCACCGACTCCCGCCGCCCATCCTCGAACACCTGGAAGATGGCATTGTGCTCCGAGTCGACCGGCAGCAGTTTCGCCCCGCGCCGCTTCGCCTCCGCCGTCATCACCGAGCCGGCGCAGACCAGGGCCTCCTTGTTGGCGAGCGCGACCAAGGCCCCCCGCCGGATCGCGGCGAAGGTCGGCTGCAGGCCGACGGCTCCGACGATCGCCGCCATCACCCAGCCCGCCGGCCGGTCGGCAGCCTCGATCACCGCGGCTTCCCCGGCGCCGAAGGCAATGCCGGTTCCGGCGAGCGCCTCCTTGAGCGTCTCGAAATGCTTCTCCTCGGCGATCGCGACGAAGCGCGGCCGATGCCTCAGCGCGAGCTCGATCAGCCGCTGGACGTTCGAGCCTGCGGTGAGCGCCTCGATCGGGAAGCGCTCCGGATCCCGCCCGATCAGGTCGAGCGTCGAGGCACCTACCGAGCCGGTCGCGCCCAGCACCGTGACGCGACGGATCATTTCCATGGGAAGACTCCCCCGCCAGTCAGCCAGACCGCGATCGCCACCGCCGGCGCGGCGGAGATCAGGCCGTCCACCCGGTCGAGCACCCCACCATGGCCGGGAATGAGATTGCTGGCATCCTTGGCGCCGAAGTGCCGCTTGACCGCTGATTCCGCGAGATCTCCCGCCTGCGCCACCACCGCGATGATGAAGCCGAAGACGATCAGCGACACCGTCCGGTCGCTTTCCAGCAGCCATCCCGTCACGTATCCGACGACGATCCCGGCAGCGATGACGCCGCCGATCAGCCCCGACCAGGTCTTCTTCGGGCTGACCTGCGGCCAGAGCTTGGGGCCGCCTACGGTGCGCCCGACGGCATAGGCGGCGATATCGGTCGCCCACACGGCGGCCAGCAACCAGAAGCAGATGCGGATGCCGTCCTCGGTACCGAAGCGGAGCCAGAGAAAAGCGAGACACGGCAGCGCCACGACCGGGGCGCCGGCGCCGATCCAGATCGCCGTCGTGCGGCCGCGTTGCCAGCCGACGACGAGGCCGATCACCGCGGTCGCGACGACGGCCAAGAGCGCCTCGGGCATGCCGACGCGCGAGCCTAGCGCGATCGCGATCACGGCGCCGATGCCGAGAACGAGTCCGCCCGGCATCGCCCGGCCATCGTCGCAAAGGCTCGACCACTCGCGCGCCATCTGCGCCGCCGCCAGAACTAGCATCAGCTCGAGCCAGGGAGTGCCGTAATAGACCGCCACGAGCGCCAACGGCGCCAGCACGAGCGACGAGAGAATGCGCCGTACCAGGCCCTGGCCGGCGATCCTAACCGACAGCGCCAAAACGGCGCTCCCGTCGATTGAACTCGCGGACCGCGTCCTCGAGGTCGGCCTTGCCGAAATCCGGCCAGTACTTGTCGACGAAGACGAGCTCGGCATAGGCCGACTGCCACAGCAGGAAATTGCTGAGGCGCTTCTCTCCGGAGGTGCGGATGAAGACATCGGGATCCGGCAGGTCGGCCGTGAACAAACGAGCTTGGAAAGCGTGTGCGTCGATGCTCTTCGGATCGATGCGACCGGCCGCGGCATCTGCCGCCAAGGCACGGGCCGCGGCAACGATCTCGTCGCGCGCGCCATAAGAGATGGCGAGCGTCAGGTTGAGCAGGTCGTTGCCGCGGGTGAGTTCCTCGGCATTGTCGATCAGCGCGACGATGTCCGGATCGAAGCGCGTGCGATCGCCGATCACGCGAAGTCGCGCGCCCTTCCCGTGCAGGTCGGCGATCTCGCTCCGCAGGTAGTGGCGCAGCAGGCCCATCAGGTCCTGGACTTCGCCGAACGGACGGTTCCAGTTCTCCGAAGAGAAGCCGAAGAGCGTAAGGTAGCGGATGCCGAGCTCGCCGGCGCCGACGATGCAGCGCCTAAGCGCTTCTGCGCCCTGGCGATGGCCGGCGGCGCGCGGCAATCCCCGGGCTCGGGCCCAGCGCCCGTTCCCATCCATCACGATCGCAACATGGGTCGGCAGGGCGGTCGACATGGTGGGAGCCCGCGAGCGTTCTAAACCTTCATGATCTCTGTTTCTTTTTGGGCAAGCATCTCGTCGATCTTCTTCACGTGCTCATCCGTCTTGGTCTGCACCTCTCCGGAGAGACGACGATGCTCGTCCTCGGTGATCTCGCCCTTCTTTTCGGCCTTTTTAAGGCCTTCCATGCCGTCGCGGCGGACGTTGCGGACCGAGACCTTCGCCGCCTCGGCGTATTTGTGCGCGACCTTGGTGAGCTCCTTGCGGCGCTCCTGGGTCAGTTCCGGCATCGGCAGGCGGATGGTCTGGCCTTCGGTCTGCGGGTTGAGGCCGAGGCCGGCCTCGCGGATCGCCTTGTCGACCGCCTTGACCACGCCGCGGTCCCAGACCTGGACGACGATCATACGCGGCTCGGGCACATTGACGCCGGCCACCTGGTTCAGCGGCACCATCGAGCCGTAAGCATCGACCTGCACCGGATCGAGAATCGCCGCCGACGCACGGCCGGTCCGCAGCCCGCCGAACTCCTTCTTGAGGACATCGAGGGCGCCGTCCATGCGGCGCTGCAGGGCCTTCATATCGGTGTCGCTCACGACTTGCCCTCCTCCGTGATGATCGTGAACCGCCCGAGGCCCCGGACGACCTCGGCGAAAGCGCCGTGATTGTGGATCGAAAAGACCAGAATCGGAATACGGTTCTCCCGCGCCAGCGAGATGGCCGAGGCGTCCATCACCTTGAGGTCGCGCGAGAGGCAATCCATGTAGGTCAGCCTGTCGTACCGTTCGGCCTTCGGGTCCTTGACCGGATCGGCGGAATAGACGCCGTCGACCTTGGTCGCCTTGAGCAGCGCGTCGCACCCCATCTCGGTCGCGCGCAGCGCCGCAGCGGTGTCGGTGGTGAAGAAGGGATTGCCGGTGCCGGCGGCGAAGATCACCACCCGCCCCTTCTCCATGTGGCGCACCGCGCGACGGCGGATGTAGGGTTCGCACACCGCCGAGATCGGCAGCGCCGACTGCACTCTGGTCGGCATGCCCTTGCGCTCGAGCGCGCTCTGCAGCGAGAGCGCGTTGATCACGGTGGCGAGCATGCCCATGTAGTCGGCGGTCGCGCGCTCCATGCCGGTCGCGGCACCGGAGACGCCCCGGAAGATGTTGCCGCCGCCGATGACGACGCAGACCTCGACACCGAGCGCCAGCACCGACCGGATCTCCTCGGCGATCCGGTCGACGATGACGGGATCGAGGCCGAACTCCTGCTCCCCCATCAGCGCTTCGCCGGAGATCTTGAGCAGGACCCGGCGATAGGGCCGTTTCGGAGCGGCGTTCATGTCTGCCTCAGCGTTTGACCTGGGCCGCGACCTCGGCAGCGAAGTCTTCCTGCTTCTTCTCGATGCCTTCGCCCAGCGCGTAGCGTACGAAGCCGGCGACCTTGATCGGCGCGCCCGCATCCTTCGCCGCCTGCTCGACGACTTTCGAGACCTTGGTCTCGCCGTCGACGACGAAGACCTGCTCGAGCAGCACGCTCTCCTCGTAGAACTTGCGCAGGCGCCCTTCGACCATCTTGGCGATGACCTCGGGCGGACGGCCGCTGGCCTGGGCCTGCTCGGTCAGGATGTTGCGCTCGCGATCCACGGTCGACGCCGGAACCTCGGCGGTCGAGGTCGCGATCGGGTTGGCGGCCGCGACATGCAGCGAGAGCTTGTGCGCGAGCTCCTGCAGCTTCGCGGCATTGCCGGCCGACTCGAGCGCCACCAGCACGCCGATGCGGCCGAGGCCGGGCGTCAGCGCGTTGTGCATGTATGACGCGACCACGCCCTGTCCGACCGACAGCGTCGCCGAGCGGCGCAGGTTCATGTTCTCGCCGATGGTGGCGACCAGGTTGGTCAGCTCGTCGGCGACGCTCTTGCCGCTCGGATGCTTCGCCACCTTGAGCGCCTCGACATCGCCGCCCGAGGCGAGCGCGATCTCGGTCGCCTGCTTCACGAAATCCTGGAACTTGTCGTTGCGGGCGACGAAGTCGGTCTCGGCATTGACCTCGACCACCGCGCCCTTGGTGCCCTTGGCGGCGACGCCGACCAGACCCTCGGCGGCGATACGGCCGGACTTCTTGGCGGCGGCCGACAGGCCCTTCTTGCGCAGCCAGTCGCTCGCCTCTTCGATATCGCCCTTGGTCTCGGCCAGCGCCTTCTTGCAATCCATCATGCCGGCCCCGGTCTTCTCGCGGAGCTCCTTGACCAGCGCTGCAGTGATCTCGGCCATTCGTCCTATTCCTTCACTCTCTCGATGACGAAACGGCGGCGTTTCTGAGGACGCCGCCGTTCTGGAAACTGCTATCTCGACGCAGGTCCCGTCAGGCGGTCGCCTCGGAAGGCTGCTGCTCGGGGGCGTCGCCGCTCTCTTCGGCCGGAGCCCCGTCCTGCACCTGCTCCTGCTCGCCGATGTCGACGCCGGCGGCGACCATCTCGGCCTGCAGGCCGTCGAGGACGGCCGAGGAGACGAGGTCGCAATAGGTGGTGATGGCGCGGAGCGCGTCGTCATTGCCCGGAATCGGGAAGGTGACACCGGCCGGATCGGAGTTGGAGTCGATCACCGCGACCACCGGGATGCCGAGCTTGGTCGCCTCCTGGACGGCGATCGCTTCCTTGTTGGTGTCGATGATGAAGATGAGGTCGGGAAGCCCGCCCATCTCCTTGATGCCGCCAAGCGCGCGCTCGAGCTTGTCGCGCTCGCGCGTCAGCGTCAGCAGCTCCTTCTTGGTGATGACCGACTGGTCGCTGACGATCCGCTCCTCGAGCTCGCGCAGGCGCTTGATCGACTGCGAGATGGTGCGGAAGTTGGTCAGCATGCCGCCGAGCCAGCGGTGATTGACGTAGTACTGGCCGCAGCGCTTGGCAGCGGCGGCGATCAGCTCGGCCGCCTGGCGCTTGGTGCCGACGAAGAGCACGCGGCCGCCATTGGCGACAACCTGGCGAACCGACTCCAGCGCCCGGTGCAGCATCGGCACCGTCTGCTCGAGATCGATGATGTGGATGCCGTTCCTGACCCCGAAGAGGTAAGGCTGCATCTTCGGGTTCCAACGGCGGGTGTGGTGGCCGAAATGAACGCCCGCTTCCAGGA
>VGEH01000088.1 GCA_016869375.1 Alphaproteobacteria bacterium
TGACCTACTTCGCCTTCCCAGACATCCACTGGCAGAAGATCCGCACCAACAACCCACTCGAGCGGATCATGAAAGAGATCCGCCGACGAACCCGTGTCGTCGGTGCCTTCCCTGATGGTCAGTCCTGTCTCAACTTGGCGGCTGCGCGGCTGCGCTATATCGCAGGATCGGCGTGGTCAGCCAGGTGCTACATGAACATGCGGCCACTCTATCAGCCGCAGGTCCCACAATCCGGAGCCGCCGCCTGATCAAATGTGCGAAAGATTCTGGACAGGACCGCTGGCGGCAATGGCGGCAGCGGAAGGTCCCTGCTCGATCTCGGTCGGGCCGTTGCGGCTGCCGATGTTGGGGAAGGAGATCGCCGACTGCATGTCCTGGCCCCAGTCGAGCGTAGCAATGATCACCTTGGCCACGTAGTTGATGATGGTGCTGCCACCCGGCGATCCGACGACCATGACGAGCCGGCGGTTCCTCTCGAAGACCAGGGTCGGCGCCATCGAGCTGCGCGGGCGCTTGCCGGCCTCGACGCGGTTGGCGACCGGCTTGCCGCTCTCCTCCGGCGAGAAGGAGAAGTCGGTGAGCTGGTTGTTGAGCAGGAATCCCCGCACCATCAGCCGCGAGCCGAAGGCATCCTCGATCGTCGTGGTCATGGCGACCGCATTGCCCCAGCGGTCGACGATGGAGATATGCGTCGTCGCAGGCAGCTCCAACGCATCGTCGGCACCGAACGAGGCCGTCGATTGCGGCGGCGTGCCGGGCTGGGCGGTCTTCAGCGAGGCATCCGGCCTGATCTGTGCCGCGCGCGATTCGAGATAGCCGGGATCGATGAGCCCCCTGACCGGTACCGGCACGAAATCGCTATCGGCCATGTAGAGGCCGCGATCGGCATAGGCGAGGCGCTCCGCCTCGGTCATCAGATGCAGGCCGCGGATCGACCAAGGCGCCTCGGCCCTCATGTCGAAGCCTTCGAGGATCCCGAGGACCTGCAGCAGCGTGAGCCCGCCCGACGAAGGCGGCCCCATGCCGCAGATCTCATAGCGGCGATAAGGACCGCAAACCGCCGGCCGCTCCTTCGCGCGATACGAGGCGAGATCGGTCTCGGTCAGGTCGCCTGATGCCCCGCGTACCGCGGCCACGATGTCGCGCGCGATCCCGCCGGTATAGAAGGTTCCGGCCCCGCGCTGTGCGATCTGACGCAGCGTGTCGGCCAGCGGCCGGTTGACGAGGATGGTGCCGATTGCCTTCGCGCTGCCATCGGCGTTGTAGAAATAGTCCTTCGCCGTGGCCGATTTCGGCAGATGCTGCTCGGTCTTCAGGAGGCCGTTGAGCCGCGGCGAGATCGGGAAGCCCTTCTCGGCAAGCTTGATCGCGGGCTCGAAGAGCGTCGCCCACGGAAGCTTTCCATGCACCTTGTGCGCGAGCTCGAGGCCGCGCACCACGCCGGGCACGCCGACCGAACGGCCGCCGACGACGGCATCGTAGAAGCGCATCGGCTTGCCGTCGGCTCCGAGGAACCGGTCGGGCTTTGCCGCCGCCGGCGCGATCTCGCGCGCATCGACGGTGCTCAGGCCCTTCTTCTTCGCGTCCCAGATGACGATGAAGGCGCCGCCGCCGATGCCGGAGGATTGCGGCTCGACCAGGTTGAGCACCATCTGGGTCGCGATCGCGGCATCGACCGCGCTGCCGCCCTGCCTCAGGATTCTCCGGCCTGCCTCCGCCGCGCGCGGATTGGCGGCGGCGACCATCTGGCGCTTGGCGCGAACGAGCGACTTCGTGGTCTGGCCGGTCGCCGCTTCCGGCTGCGAGGGCTGCTGGGCGTGGGCCGGCGCGAGGAGAAGAACGAAAACCAGCGCCGCAGCAATCGTTCTCATGACGCGTTTCCTTTAGCGCCGTCGGCGCACGATCGGGTCGACGGCCTGGGCTTCCATGTCCCAGGGAAAGAGGATCCAGGTGTCCTGGCTCACCTCGGTGACGAAGGTGTCGACCAGCGGCCGGCCGGCCGGCTTGGCGTAGACCGTGGCGAAATGCGCCTTGGGCAGCATGGCGCGCACGGCCTTGGCGGTGACGCCGGTGTCGACGAGGTCGTCGACGATCAGCCAGCCGGTGCCGTCGCCATCGGCGGTCTTGAGAACCTGGAGATTGCCCTGCGCACGGTCGTCATAGCTCGAGACGCAGACCGTATCGATGAGCCGGATCTCGAGCTCGCGCGCGATCACGGTCGCCGGCACCATGCCGCCGCGCGTGATCGCGACGATGCCCTTCCACGGCCCCTTCTCCAGGAGGCGCCAGGCGAGCGCGCGCGAGTCGCGATGCAGCTCCTCCCAGGAGACGGGAAAGGTGCGGGGCCGGGGCTGCTCGGTCACGGAAGCCTCATGCGCGGGACGCGCCATAGTAGAGGGTGACGGTGTGCTTCGCCTCGGCGAAGAACAGCCAGCGCTCGGCGAGGATCCCGATCGCGCCGGAGACGACCGCAATCAGCGAGAACAAGGTCGCGGCGACCGCGCCGACATAGAGCGTCAGCACCGACAGCCCGATGGGAACGGCGAAGCCGAGGACGAGGACGATCAGGCGCAGCCGGCCGGCATGCTTCCGCGCGACGCGATAGCCCATCTCCTTGAGCAGGTAGTTCGCCTCGGTGTTCGGCGGATCGAGCATCTTGACCTTGCCGATCGCGCCGAGGCCGGTCGCGTTCTCCGGCGTGCTCGACGAGCGGCCGCCATCGAGGAAGGCCCAGTACCCGATCTTCAGCACCGCGCCGAGGATGCCGGCGATGGAGACGAAGAACGGGATGAACGGCCCGCGCAAGCCATAGGCGTTCAGCAGCAGCCCGGTCAGGAGCCCGCCGGTGTAGAGCGCCAGCACGAGGTAGATCGGCACGGTCCAAAGGTTGCGCCAGGCCCGCACCGGCTTCAGCGAGGCGTAGATCATCGCCGTGCAGATCGTGGTGAGGGCGGCGCCGAGGATGGTGAGCCACGCCGCGAGCGACGCGATCTGATCGGCGACGACCCATCGCCACGCGAAGAAGAGCGCCGGAAGAAAGGTGAGGAGCGCCATCACGCCTTCGCGGCTGAGCCAGGACGAGCGCCACTGCGTCAGCGCCCGCCAGGCGCGCTCGGGATGGCCGAGATGGCCGAGCGAGGAAAGCAGGCCGGCGCCGACGAGGCCGAGACCCACAGCGATGCCGGTGATGCCGAAATAGGTCTGCGGGGCGTGATGGCCGATCAGCGCAGCCCACGCGACCAGCACGAGCAACCCGTAGCCGGCGCCCGAGGCCGTGGTGAAAAAGACGATCGAGAGAGCGGGATGCATGTCAGCGCGACAGCCTGCGGTCGAGCCAGGCGAGGAAGCCCTTGGCTTCGACCTCTTCGGATGGCATGAGCGGTGCCGCTTTCTGCTGCTTCGGCAGACGCGGCGGCAGATACTTGTTGACCGGCCGGTAGCCCATCTCGGGCATCAGGTCCATGCCGCCGCGCTCGGCGACGAGCTTCGAGACCTTGCTTTCCGGATCGCCGAGATCGCCGAAATGCCGTGCCGAGACCGGGCAGGTGGAAACGCAGGCCGGCACGCGGTCGATCTCCTGGAGGGTCTCGTTGTAGATGCGGTCGATGCATAGCGTGCATTTCTTCATCACGCCGTCGATCTCGTCGAACTCGCGCGCGCCATAGGGGCAGGCCCAGGAGCACAGCTTGCAGCCGATACAGGTGTCGGCGTTGACGAGGACGATGCCGTCCTCCGCACGCTTGTAGGAGGCGCCGGTCGGACAGACGGTGACGCAGTCCGGCGTCTCGCAATGCAGGCAGGAGCGCGGGAAGTGCACGGTACGGCCGCACTCGTGGTCGCCCGCCTCGAAGGAATGCACGCGGTTGAACCAGACGCCCGACACATCCTTGCCATAGGGATCGAGATCGGTCAGCGGCGCCATGTGGCCGCCGTCATTCCATTCCTTACAGTTCACGGCGCAGGCGTGACAGCCGACGCAGATGTCGAGATCGATGACGAGGCCGAGCTTCTTTCCTGTCGTCTTGGGCAGATCGGTCATGCGCGTCCTTTGAAGCGGGCGCCGTTACGAAGAACGTCCGGCGGCGCGTCGTTACCCGGCGGACGCGGCAGGGTCGGCAGGCGCGGCTCGGATCGCGGCGGGCCATCGGCCTTGGCGAGGCGCACGCGGAGGTCGTACCAGGCGGCCTGGCCGGTCACCGGGTCCGCGTTTGGCGAGCCGTCCTCGAGCACATCGCCGATCAGATGGTTGAGCAGGAAGCCACGCTCCGATTCCGGCGCGTCCGGCTTCAGGTTCCAGGCGCCGGAGCGCTTGCCGATCGCGTTCCAGGTCCAGACCGTATCGGGATTCACGCCGTCCATCAGGCGCACCTGCGCCTTCACTCGGCCGAGCCGGCTCTCGATCCAGACCCAGTCGTCATCGGCGATGCCGTCTCGCTCGGCAAGCCGTCGTCCGACATAGAGCCTATTCGCGCCGTGGATCTGGCGCAGCCACGCATTCTGCGAGCCCCAGGAGTGGTACATCGCCATCGGCCGCTGCGTCAGCGCCGAGACCGGATATGCCTCTGCCGACTCGTGCTCGAAGGGCGGATACCAGATCGGCAGCGGATCGAAGAATTTCTCGACACGCGGACGAAGCGCATCCGGCGGCTGGATCGCGCCATGGCCCCGAGCGGCGAGCCGGAACTTCTGCAGCGGCTCGACATAAAGCTGCAGGATGATCGGGTCGGTCGAGCCGATGAAGCCGACGCTCTTGGCGAAAGCGAGATACGACTGGTTCGCGTGCTTAAAGTAGCGCTGATCCGGCGTCAGCTCGTGATGCCAGAAGCAGCCATTCTCGATGTAGCGATCGAGCTGCCCCGGATTGGGCGCGCCCGCCCCCTGCCCACTTCCATCCGTGTTGCGCCAGCCGGCGAGCGGGCCGATCCCCGGCGCGCGCTCGTGGCGCACGAGATAGTCGGAATAGCCACCGGGATATTTGGCCGAGCCGTCCTCGTTGACCATGCCTGGCAGGCTGAGCCGAGCACCGAGATCGAGCACGACATCCTGAAAAGGGCGCACGTCGCGGTCGGGCTTCACGATCGGCTGGCGGATCGCATCGGCCGGACCGTCGGCATCGCTGATCGGACGGTCGAGCAACGAAATGCAGTCCCAGCGCTCGAGGTATGTGGTGTCCGGCAGCACGAGGTCGGCATAGGAGACCATCTCCGACGAATACGCGTCGGAGTAGATGATATGAGGGATCTTATAGGCGCCCGACGCGTCCTTGTCGGTGAGCATGGCCAGCGTCTCGCCGACGTTCATCGCCGAGTTCCAGCTCATATTCGCCATGTACATGAACAGCGTGTCGATCGGGTAGGGATCGCCGGCCCAGGCGTTGCGGATCACCAGATGCATTAGGCCATGCGCGGCGATCGGCGCTTCCCAGGAATAGGCCTTGTCGAGACGCGCGGCGCGGCCGTCCGCCTCGACAAGCAGATCCTCAGGGCCGGCCGGGAATCCCAGCGGCGGCCCCTTCATCGCCTGGCCCGGCGCGATCGTTCCGGGCTTGCCGGCCGGCTTCACCGCCGGCGGCGCCGGCTTCGGGAAGGGCGGCTTGAAGCGGAAGCCGCCGGGCACGTCGATGGTGCCGAGCAGCGTCTGCAGCAGATGGATGGCGCGGCAGGTATGGAAGCCGTTGGCATGAGCGGAGATGCCGCGCATCGCGTGCATCGCGACCGGCCGGCCGATCATCTTCTCGTGCCGGCGTCCGGCCCAATCGGTCCAGGGAATGTCGAGCGTAATCGTCTCGGACAACGCGACCTCAGCCAGCTCGGCAGCAAGGCGCTTGATCGTCTCCGCCGGAACGCCGGTGATCGCCGCGGCCTTCTCCGGCGCATAGGCCGGATCGAGATAGCGCTCGGCGAGAAGCTGGAAGGACGGCACGGCCGTGCGGCCATCGGGAAGAGTGTAGGTGCCGGCGAGCGCCGGCGCCACCTCGGCCGAGAGCGCATCGCCGGCAGCGTTCGTGCGCTTGTCCCAGCAGAGCGGCCGGCCCTTCTCGTCGCGAGCGAAAAGCCCGTCATCGGCCTTGCCCGGCGCGCAGATCACCAGCCAGGGCGAGTTGGTGTAGCGGACGAGATACTCGGCATCGACCTTGTCGGCCCTCAGCAGCTCATGGACGAGCGCGAGGACCAGCATGCCGTCGGTACCGGGCCGCACGCCGATCCACTCGTCGGCGATCGCTGAATAGCCGGTGCGCACCGGATTGACCGAGACGAACTTGGCGCCGCGCCCCTTGAGCTTGCCGAGCCCGATCTTGATCGGGTTGGAGGCGTGATCCTCGGCGACGCCGAACATCAGGAAGTAGCGCGCATGATCCCAGTCAGGCTCGCCGAACTCCCAGAAGGAGCCGCCGATCGAGTAGAGCCCTGCCGCCGCCATGTTGACCGAGCAGAAGCCGCCATGCGCAGCGTAGTTCGGCGTGCCGAAGGCGGAGGCCCACCAGCCGGTCAGCGCCTGGCTCTGGTCGCGCCCGGTGAAGAAGGCGAGCTTGCGCGGATCGGTCTTGCGGATGTCGGCGAGCCAGCCGGTCGCGATCTTGAGCGCCTCGTCCCATTCGATCTCGCGGAACGCACCGGACCCGCGCTCGCCGGTGCGCAGCAGGGGCTTCCGCAGCCGCGCCGGCGAGTTGTGCTGCATGATCCCGGCCGAGCCCTTGGCGCAGAGCACGCCCTTGTTCACCGGGTGATCGCGGTTGCCCTCGATCCAGCGGACCTTGCTGTCCTTGAGGTGCACCTTGATGCCGCAGCGGCAGGCGCACATGTAGCACGTGGTTGTCTTCACCTCGTCGGCGCTCGGCGCCGAGAAGTCGATACGGTCCGGGGGATTGAGAAGGCTCACGTAACCGCGTCCAGCTGCTCTTGCGTCAGGTTGCCGGGGACGATGGTGATCGGCACGCGGATCTTGCCGGCGGCCTTGCCGACCAGGTGGCTGATCAACGGGCCGGGGCCTTCCGGCCCGGTGCCGGCGCCCAGCACGAGGATGGAGATCCCGGGTTCCTCGTCGAGCACCTTTAGGAGCTCGTCGCGGCGATTGCCCTCCTTGAGATAGACGACCGGGATCTGCCCGGCATCGCCGACGATGACATCTGCCAGCTTCTTCAGCGTCTCCTCCGCCTCGTGGCGCTTCTCCTCGCGCATGATGTCGCGTACGCCCATGAAGTGCTCGAACTCGGATGGGTCGATCACGTAGAGCAGCGCCACGCGCCCGCCGGTCGCCCTGGCGCGACGACTCGCATAGCGGAGCGCCACCTGCATCTCCTCGGTCTCGTCGACGACGACGAGGAAGGTGCGGTTCGCCTTGGTAGCCTGGGTGGTCGGCGCGTCGCTCATGGTCCTCTAGATTCTGCGGAAGGCCGCGGCTGCCGTCCAGCCCGCCGCAGCCGCGATGAGAATCGCTATCAGCCCGTAGAAGGCCGATTCCTGATGGGCGAAGTCGAAGACATCGGCGCTGAAGCCGATCTTGCTGACCAGGAGCGGCGTCGTCTGCACGGTGACCACTTGACCTTCGCGGACCAGCAGGACCTGGACGCGATACGGCCCGGTCGTGACCTTGGCCGGCAGCACCACCCGCGCCCGGAACAGGCGCTCGCCGAGGAAGGTCACCTTGCCCGGCTCGCTCGCATAGAGCCCGTCGCGCTGGCGCGCGCGCACCAGGGCCTCGCGGAATTCGGGGATGTCGTCGCGGCGCGCCTCGGGATTGGGCGGCAGCAGCCGTATGTGGTCGACGCCCACCTGATGGCGGTCAAGCTGCTGCGGCGACAGGATCTCGTTGATCGGCTTGGACGAGGCGACGCCGTAGAAGGTCGGAGCATCGGCGAACAGCATCGATTCGCGGTTGACCCAGATCCCCGCAAGGCGGCCCTTGCGCCGGACGATGGTCGGCTTCGGCGGTCCGGTGACCACGACGACGACGTCGCCCGGCCCGTCGGTCGCGCCGAACATCACGATGTCGGCGCCGGTGAAGCCAGCCGTGATCGCGACCAGGTGCTGGGATAGATCGGCGACCAGCGGCTGCGCGCGCGACGGGGCGGCGTGGATCAGCAGCAGCGCGATCGCGAGAACGAGGAGCTTCATCCCTGGCCTTCCGGGGCGAGGGAGTAGAAATCGTCCGGCGTGGTGACAAGGTCGAAGAAGAGCTTGAGTCCGACGCCGAGCACGAGCAACGCCAGCAGGATGCGGAGCTGCTCGCCGCGGAGCCGCGCGCCGAAGCGCGTGCCGAGCTGGGCGCCGACGACGCCGCCGACGATCAACATGAGCGCCAGCATCACATCGACGGTCTGGTTGGTGACCGATTGCAGGATCGTGACGTTGGCGGCGACGAACAGCGTCTGGAACAGCGAGGTGCCGACGACCATCTGCGTCGGCATGCCGAGGATGTAGATCATCGCCGGCACCAGGATGAAGCCGCCGCCGACGCCCATGATCGCGGTCAGGATGCCGATGGCGAAACCGACGGTCAGGGGCAGCAGCGCGCTGATGTAGAGCTTCGAGCGACGGAAACGCAGCTTCAACGGCAGCCCATGCAGCCAGTGGTGCTCATGCAGCTTGCGCTTGCGCACGCCGACGCTCGCCTGGCGGAACCAGCTGCGCACGCTCTCGAAAAGCATCAGCCCGCCGACGCCGCCGAGGAAGATGACGAAGCAGAGGCGGATGACCAGGTCGACCTGGCCCGCCTGGCGCAGCAGCGTGAAGATCCAGATGCCGAGCGCCGAGCCGGCGAAGCCGCCGACAGTCAGCGCGACACCCATCTGCACGTCGACATTCTGGCGTCGCCAATGGGCGAGCACGCCGGAGACCGAGGAGGCGAGGATCTGCGCGGCCCCGGTCCCGACCGCGACCGGGGCCGGGACGCCGAGGAAGATCAGGAGCGGCGTCATCAGGAAGCCACCGCCGACGCCGAAGAGTCCCGACAGGAAACCGACGCCGCCGCCGACCACCAAGAGTGTGAACCAGTTGACCGACAGCTCGGCGATCGGAAGGTAGACGTGCATCAGGGAGCAAAACGCAGCGGCTGGCGGGAGGCCGGCATTCTGCGCCGGGGTGCCTGCTCAAGCAAATACTTAGCGCTCGACCGGCAGCCCTTCGGCCCGCCACGCCTTGATGCCGCCGGCCATGCGCAGGATCTCGCCCTGGTAACCGCTCGCCCGGAGGATCTGTGCCGCGGTGCCGCAACGCACGCCGGCAGCGCAGTGCAGCACGAGCTGCGCGCCCGGTTTCGGCTGGGCCTTCGCGGGGTCGAAGGCCGAGAGCGGCACCAGCCGCGCGCCGGGAATGCGCAACGCCCTGAACTCTTCGGACTCGCGCACATCGACCAGGGTGGCCTCACCCTTCGCCATGAGGTCGGCGATCGTGCGCGGGTCGGCAAAACGGATGCCGGTCGTCATCGCTCGTCCTCCTGATCGCGCTGCTGCGACCACCAGGGCCTCACCGGAAGCGGCCCGCCGGTATCGGGTCGGGTGCGTGAGATGGCCACGACCTGCTCCTGCTTAGGCGGAACGGATGCCAGCACCTCCGCGACGGTCGGACGCTTGCCGTAGCCCGGCGCCGAATCATAGATCTGCTGCATCGATCTCGAGATCCAGGCAGCGTATTCGCGAAGATCGGTCTTGGTGATGGTGTCCTGCAGCAGGTGCAGGTTGGCCCAGGCATTGTTCAGCGCCTCGACCTTCTCCCGCGGCGTTCGCACCTTGGCGACAGCGGTCTTCGTCTCTTCGACCTTGTCCAGTGTCTGCATGCGGACGGACTGCGATTCGCGTACCACGTCGCGCAGGCGCCTGGTCTTCTCGCGGGCGGCCTGTGTCGTCGTCCGGTTGCACTTCGTCGCGATGTCGACGATTCGGTCGAAATCCTCATCGGTCAGGTCGGCGAGCCGCTTGTTGAAATAGGTCAGGTCCAGGCTGCGCGGCGACAGCGGCTGTGCCAGCTCGGCGATCTTGTTGACCGGCGCGTTGCCGCCGGGAAGCAGAGCGCACTCGCCCACCGACGGCGGCGGTACCGGCGGCGGCGGCTGCGGACGCAGGGGTACCGGCGCCTGAGCCAAGGCCGAGCTGATCATCACCCAGGAGAACCAGGCAGCGAGAAGCCCCATTGCTGCCACTCTACTTCAACTTTTCATGTCTGACCAAAGCGGCACGCCTTTCTTAACCATCATTGCTGCTGGGTTGCCGCCGATGCGGTAGGCGAGTTCTGCCGGGCGGCCGATATTCCAGAGGACGAAATCAGCGGCCTTGCCGACCTCGAGGGTGCCGTGGCTGGCGCGGAGTCCGAGCGCGGCCGCACCCTCGCGCGTCACCCCCGCCAGCGCTTCCTCGGGCGTCAGGCGGAACAGCGTCGCCGCCATGTTGAGCACCAGGAGGATCGAGGTCATCGGCGAGGTTCCGGGATTGCAGTCCGTGGCCAACGCGATGCACACGCCGTGCCGCCTAAGCAGGTCGATCGGCGGGAGCCGGGTCTCGCGGATGAAGTAGAAGGCCCCGGGCAGCAGGACGGCGACCGTCCCCGCCGCCGCCATCGCCTTGGCTCCGTCTTCCGAAAGGTGCTCCAGGTGGTCGGCCGACAGCGCCCCGAACGCGGCGGCGAGCGTCGCCCCGCCCTGGTCGGAGAGCTGCTCGGCATGCAGCTTCACCGGGAGGCCGAGCCCGCGCGCCGCCTCGAACATCGTCCGGGTCTGGGCCGCGGTGAAGCCGATCCGCTCGCAGAAGGCATCGACGGCATCGACCAGGCCCTCAGCGGCGGCTCCCGGCAGGCTGTCGTTGCAGAGGAAGTCGATGAAGGCGTCGGCGCGGCCCTCATATTCCGGCGGCAGGGCATGAGCGCCAAGAAAGGTCGTGCGCACCGTCACCGGCCGCTCGGCGCCGAGACGCCGCGCCACCCTCAGCATCCTGGCTTCGGTTTCCCGGTCGAGCCCGTAGCCGCTCTTGATCTCGACCGTGGTGACGCCTTCGGCCTGGAGATCGGCCAGGCGCCGGGCGGCGCTCGCGTAGAGCGACGCTTCGGAGGCAGCCCGGGTCGCCGCGACGGTCGAGCGGATGCCGCCGCCCGCCCGCGCGATCTCCTCGTAGGTGGCGCCGTTGAGGCGAAGCTCGAACTCATGCGCGCGATCGCCGCCATGGACGAGATGGGTGTGGCAGTCGATGAGACCCGGCGTGATCCAGCGATTACCGCAGCTACGCACCTCTTTGGCGAGCACCTCCGGCCGACCCGGCAGCCGGCCGCGACGCCCGATCCAGGCAATGCGTCCATTGGCGACGCCGATCGCACCGTCCTCGATCGCGCCATAGGGAGCGCCGACGGTTGCCATGGTCGCCAGCCGCGCCTCGAGCCACAGCGTGTCCCACATCGGGCGGGTCTCCTTGTTGGCGTCCCGGCTCGTAGATAATCTCGCTCGCCATGTCTCGGGAAGCCCCTCGCCGTCTGCTGGCGCCGCTCGCCCTTCTGCCCGATGGATGGCATGCCGATGTCGGTCTCGATCTGGATGCGACCGGCTCGCTCTCGGCGGTGATCCGGAATGCCTCGGCCGAAGGGCGCGAGCGCCTGGACGGTCCGGTGCTGCCCGGCTTCCCCAATCTTCATTCGCATGCCTTCCAGCGGGCGATGGCGGGACTTACCGAGCATCGCGGCGAGGATCCGGAGGATGATTTCTGGTCCTGGCGCCGGCTGATGTACGGCCTCGCCGGTGCACTCCGTCCGGAGGAGATCCAGGCGATCGCCGCCCTTCTCTATGTCGAGATGCTGGAGGCCGGCTACACGGCGGTCGCCGAATTCCACTACCTGCACCACCAGCCCGACGGCCGCCCCTACGACGACCTCGCCGAGCTGTCGGAGCGCGTGATCGCCGCCTCGAAGGAAGCCGGCATCGGGCTCACCCATCTGCCTGTGCTCTATGTCGCGGGCGGCTTCGGCGGCCAACCGCCGACCGAGGGCCAGCGGCGGTTCATCAACGCCCCGGATCGCTTTCTCCGGCTGGTCGAGACGCTGCGTGCCCGCCATGGCACAGAGGTCACTGTGGGCATCGCCCCGCATTCGCTCCGCGCCGTGCCGCCCAAGGCGCTGTCGGCGGTGCTCGACGCGACCGGTGCGATGACGCCGATCCACATTCACATTGCCGAGCAGACCGGCGAGGTCGAGCAATGCCTCGCCTGGTCGGGCCAGCGGCCCGTCGACTGGCTCCTCGCCCACGCGCCGGTAGATCGACGCTGGTGCCTGGTGCATGCGACCCACATGACAGCGGACGAGACACGCAACGCGGCCGCAAGCGGTGCCATCGCCGGCCTTTGCCCGACGACCGAAGCCAATCTCGGCGACGGGTTCTTCCAGGCCGAGGCTTGGCTTCGCGCCGACGGCGCCCTTGGTGTCGGCTCGGACAGCCACATCTCGGTCAGCCCCATCGAGGAGCTGCGCTGGCTCGAATACGGACGCCGGCTCGTCGCGCGCCGACGCAACCGTCTCACGAGGGAGGCCGGCGCACGCGATCTCTATCTCGCCGCCCTGGCCGGCGGCGCGGCGGCCTGCGGCAGACCGATCGGACGGATCGCGCCGGGCGCCCGCGCCGATCTGGTCGTGCTCGACGGCGAGGCGCCGGTGCTGGTCGAGGTCCCGCCTGATCGGCTGCTGGACGCCCTGGTCTTCGCCGGCAACGCCAATCCGGTGAAGCATGTGTTGGTCGGCGGACACTGGCGCGTGCGCGATGCCCGGCACCTCGACCGCGAGGCGATCCTTGGCCGATATCGAAGCGCCGTTTCCGCCGTGCGCGGCCGCCTATGACCTCGCTGGGCGCATTGCCGCCGCTTTCGGTGGCGCGCTGTCCTGGCAGACGGACGAAAAGCACCGGGATGCGCTCGCCTACCCGATGGTCGGCGGCGGCCGAGGACCGCAAGGAAACCCTCGGCCTCAAGTCGACGCGGCGGTGCCTCGATGCCGGCGCGGCCCCGAACGCGCTCCTGCCGGTCCACGCCCATTCGACGCCGCTCGGCCGGGCCACCTACATCAAGAAGACCAAGGCTGAGGTTTGCCTCAGAGAGCGCCTTCGAGTTCCAGCAGCTTCTGCTTGATCGGGATGCCGCCGGCGTAGCCGGTCAGCGTTCCGTCGGTCCCGATCACGCGGTGGCAGGGAACGATTACCGCGATCGGGTTGGTTGCGTTCGCCCGGCCGACGGCACGGAAGGCCCCGGGACGGCCGAGCTCCTCGGCGAGCGCCGCATAGGTCGTGGTCTTGCCGAAGGGAATCTTCAGCAACGCCTTCCAGACTTCCTGCTGGAAAGGCGTCCCCTTGGGCGCGAGCGGGAAATCGAAGCTCTTCCGCTTGCCCGAGAAGTATTCGGCGACCTGGCGCGCGACAGGAGCGATCGCCCGGTCGTCGCGCTCGCCGCCATTGGCGGCAATCCAGTCGCGCTCTCGCTTGCTCAGACCCAGGTGAGTGAGGCGTCCAGCGCCGTCCAACGCGGCGGCGAGAGGCCCGACGGGCGTGTCGATGACGCCCCAGAGGTTCTTGCTCATGCCGGGGAAGGTAGCGCCGGCCGGCCGGCGCTTCTTCCCGGTTCTCGCTTTCGATTCAGAGATCAGGCGCGGTTCATCCGGTTGTCGACGAGATCCTTGACCACCGCCGGATCGGCGAGGGTCGAGGTGTCGCCGAGCTGGTCGTGCTCGTTGGCGGCGATCTTACGCAGGATGCGGCGCATGATCTTGCCGGAGCGCGTCTTCGGCAGGCCCGGCGCCCACTGGATGAGGTCGGGCGTGGCGATCGGGCCGATCTCCTTGCGCACCCACTGGACCAGCTCCTTGCGCAGATCCTCGGATGTCGCCTCGCCCGCCTTCAGCGTGACATAGGCGTAGATGCCCTGGCCCTTGATATCGTGCGGGTAGCCGACGACCGCGGCCTCGGCGACCTTCTTGTGCGCGACCAGCGCGCTCTCCACCTCGGCGGTGCCGAGGCGGTGGCCGGAAACGTTGATCACGTCATCGACGCGGCCGGTGATCCAGTAATAGCCGTCCTCATCGCAGCGTGCGCCGTCGCCGGTGAAGTACTTGCCCTTGAACGTCGCGAAGTAGGTCTGGCCGAAGCGCGCATGGTCGCCATAGACCGTGCGCATCTGACCAGGCCAGGAATCGAGCAGCACGAGGTTGCCCTCGGTCTTGCCCTCGAGGATCTTGCCGTCATTGTCGACGATCGCGGGGCGAATGCCGAAGAAGGGCTTGGTCGCCGAGCCGGGCTTGGCCGGGATCGCGCCCGGCAGCGGCGTGATCAGGATGCCGCCGGTCTCGGTCTGCCACCATGTATCGACGATCGGGCAGCGGCTGTCGCCGACCACGCGGTGATACCAGAGCCAGGCTTCCGGATTGATCGGCTCGCCGACCGAGCCCAGCAGGCGGAGGCTGGCACGGCTGGTCTTCTTCACCGGCGCCTCGCCATCGCGCATCAGCGCACGGATCGCGGTTGGCGCGGTGTAGAAGATGTTGACCTTGTGCTTGTCGACCACCTGCCAGAAGCGCGAGGTGTCCGGATAGTTCGGCACGCCTTCGAACATCAGCGTCGTGGCGCCATTCGAGAGCGGCCCGTAGACGATGTAGCTGTGGCCGGTGACCCAGCCGACATCGGCCGTGCACCAGTAGATGTCGCCGTCATGGTAGTCGAACACGTATTGATGCGTGATCGAGGTGTAGACCATGTAGCCGCCGGTCGTGTGCAGCACGCCCTTCGGCTTTCCGGTCGAGCCGGAGGTGTAGAGGATGAAGAGAGGATCCTCGGCGCTCATCTCCTCCGGCGGGCAGTCGGCCGACACCTTGGCGCATTCCTCGTGGTACCAGACGTCCCGGCCCTGGACCCAGCCGATCTTGCCGCCGGTGCGCTTCACCACCACCACGGTCTTGACCGACGGGCATTGCTTCAGCGCCTCGTCCGTATTGCCCTTGAGCGGCACCGGCTTGCCGCCGCGAAGGCCCTCATCGGCGGTGATGACGACGTTCGAATCGCAGTCCTGGATACGGTTGATCAGCGATTCCGGCGAGAAGCCGCCGAAGACCACCGAGTGAACAGCGCCGATGCGCGCGCAGGCGAGCATGGCATAGGCCGCCTCGGGGATCATGGGCATGTAGATGGTGACGCGGTCGCCCTTCTTGACGCCGCGAGCCTTGAGCACATTGGAAAGACGGCAGACCTGCTCGTGCAGCTCCCGATATGTCACATGCTTGTGCTCGGCCGGATTATCGCCCTCCCATATGATCGCGGTCTGGTTGCCCCGCGCCTTTAGATGCCGGTCGATGCAGTTGGCCGACGCATTCAGCGTGCCGTCGTAGTACCAGCGGATACGGATGTCGCCGGTATAGTCGACATCCTTGATCTTGGAGAACGGCTTGATCCAGTCGATGCGCTTCGCCTGCTCGGCCCAGAAGCCCTCGGGATCCTTGATCGAGCGCTGGTACAGCGCGTCGTACTTCGCAGCGTCGATCCAGGCGCGGCCGGTGAAATTCGACGGGACGGGAAAGACTTGCGTCTCGGACATGGCTCGGGCGTTCCCTCAGATCGTCTTGTTGATTCCCGGACCCGATATCGGCGGGCCGGGCGCGGCACGGCCGGAATTATCCATGGAACCGCTTGCCCGAACAAGGTTCGGCCCGAGGGATGACAGTCGCAAGCTGCCTATGTAGGTTGCCGGCCATGCGTGGATTGAGACTTCTCCTCGTTCTGCTCGCCTGCCTGCTCGCCTCGCCCGCGCTCAAGGCCCAGACTCCGGCCCCCAATCGCGCCGAGATCGAGTCCCTGATCGGCACGCTCGAGAACGAGGCCGAGCGCGCCAAGCTGGTCGCGCAGCTGAAGCTGATGCTGAATGCCCAGCAGCCGGCACACTCGACCGAGAACCCGGTCGAGGGGCTCTCGCAGCTTGCGATCGACACGCTCGCCGTACGCATCAACCGCTTCTCGGTCGAACTCTGGGACGCACTGGATTTCGCCCGCGCCGGACAGCGGATCAACAACTGGGTCCAGCGCATCACCTTTGATCCCATGCTGCGGGGCCAGCTGCTCGAAACCCTGATGCGCCTGGCCGCGGTCTTCGGCGCGGCCCTGGCGGTCGAATGGATTTCGCGCCTCGCGCTCGGCCGATCACGGCGATATCTCGAGACGCATGTGCCGCGCAATGCCTGGACCAAGGCCGGGCACCTGTTCCTGCTTGCCGGCGTCGAGCTGGTACCGCTCGCGCTTTTCGCCGTCACCGCGAACCTGACCCTGCCGATGACGGCAAGCCTCTCCAATTCGACGGCCGGCCTCGTCGCCGAGCTGATGGCGGCGACGCTGCTGAACGGCTTCGTACTCGCCCGCGCGGCGGCGCTGGCCGCGCGCCTCGTCCTGGCGCCGCACGCGCCGAAGCTGCGCGTGCCGCCGATCGAGGACGAGACGGCGCAGTACCTGCACATCTGGACGCGGCGCTTCACCGACATCTGGATCTACGGCATGACGCTGATCGACGCACTGGTGCCGCTGGGCCTGCCCCAGGTTGGCCACGCCGTCCTGATGCGCCTGCTCGGCCTCACCATCGCCACGCTCGCGGTCATCTTCATCCTGCAGAACCGTCAAGTCGTCGCCGGCTGGCTCCGCGGCAATGGCGAGCGGCGCGCCTCGGCCGGCATACAGCACGGCGTCCACCTGATGCGCCAGGGCCTCGCCGGATGCTGGCATGCACTTGCCATCTTCTATGTCGTCGTCATCTACATGGTCTGGACGCTCGCCGTGCCCGGCGGCTTCACCTTCATCGTCCAGCGCACGTTCGGCACCATCGCGGTGATCCTCGCGCTTTGGGCGCTGTCGGGCGGGCTTCGCGTGCTGGTCGGCCGCACCTTCACCATCGCCGATGAGCTCAAGACGCGGTATCCGCTGCTCGAGAGCCGCGCCAATCTCTATCTGCCGGTGCTCAGGCGGGTGCTGGTCACCGTCGTCGGCATCTGCGGCGTCATGCTGCTGCTGCAGCTCTGGGGCGTCGACAGCCTGGTCTGGCTCTCCTCCGACCATGGCCGGCGCCTGGTCGGCATGATGGTGACGATCGGCATCGCCGTCGCCCTCGGCATCGTCTTCTGGGAGGTGGCGAGCGCCGTGATCGAGCGCACGATACGCCGCATCGACCGCGCCGATACGCGCAACGCCCGGCTCCGCACCTTCCTGCCGCTGCTCCGCACCGTCATCTTCGTGACCATCGTCGTCGTCGTCGGCCTCACCGTCATGGCCGAACTCGGCATCAACATCGCGCCTCTCCTCGCCGGCGCCGGCGTCGTCGGCCTTGCCATCGGCTTCGGCTCGCAGGCCCTGGTCAAGGACGTGATCACCGGCCTATTCATCCTGTTCGAGGACACGATCAATGTCGGCGACGTGGTCGATCTCGATGGCAAAGGCGGCGTAGTTGAGGCCATCACCATTCGGACCATTCGGCTGCGCGACATGACAGGCAGTCAGATCACGATCCCATTCAGCGCCGTCACCACGATCAAGAACATGACGCGTGACTTCTCCTACTACGTTTTCGACGTGTCGGTCGCCTATGACCAGGAGATTGCGCAGGTCGAGGACGTGCTCAAGAAGGTGGATGAGGAAATGCGCTCCGAGCCGCAATGGGCAGCCCGTATCCTCGCGCCGATCGAGATTCTCGGCGTCGACAAGTTCGGTGACTATGCCATAACCCTCAAGGCGCGAACCAAGACCCGACCAATCCAGCAATGGGCCGTCGGCCGTGAGTTCAATCGCCGGATCAAGATCGCGTTCGACGCCGCCGGGATCTCGATCCCGTTCCCTACCTCGGTCCAGATGTTCAAGTCGGTCGGCGGTGGCGGCAATCTGCGGGAGCCGGCCGGCGGCCCGTCCTAGAACCGGCTTCCGCCCGGTGTCACGGAAGACACCGGGCAGATCAGCCGCCGCGGGCGAGCGCTAGTCGAGGAAGCCGAAGCGGCGCGGCAACCAGAGCACGATCTCGGGCCAGATGATGCATACGGCCACGGCGAGAAGCTGCAGCGCGACGAACGGCATGATGCCGCGGTAGATGTGCTGCATGGTGACCGACGGCGGCACGGTGCCTTTCATGTAGAAGAGGGCGAAGCCGAAGGGCGGCGTGAGAAAAGCCGACTGCAGGTTCACGGCGACGAGAATCAGGAACCAGACGATGAAGTCCTTGTTCGCTGCGAGGTGCGGCGTGAAATCGATCGCCTTCAGGATCGGTGCGAAGATCGGCAGCACGATCAGGCAGATCTCCAGCCAGTCGAAGAAAAAGCCCATGACGAACACCAGGAGCATGACGAAGACGAGAATCTCCCAGCCGGAGTCGATGCCGAGAGCCTTGAGGATCTCCGCCACGAGGTCGTCGCCGCCGAGGGCGCGAAAGACGTAGGAGAAGAGCGTTGCGCCGAAGACGATGAAGAAAACGAGCGCGTTGGTCAGGGCGGCGCTCTCGACCACCTCGCGCGCCATCTTCAGATTGAAGCGCCGGTTCCAGATCGCCAGGATGATCGCGCCGAGGCAACCGGCGCCGCCGGCCTCGGTGGGCGTTGCGAAGCCGCCGAAAATCGAGCCCAGGACCACGAAGATCAGGAACGACGGCGGCAGGAAGCTCCGCAGGACCAAGCGGGTAAGCTCGGCCGCGGTCTGCGGACCGCTGTCGGCCGCGAGCGGCGGCGCCGCATCGGGCCTGAAGTAAGCGAAGATGCCGATATAGACGAGATAGATCCCGGACAGGACCAGGCCGGGTAGGATCGCCGAGGTGAACAGCGTGCCGACCGATACCGACATCAGGTCGCCCATGATCACCAGCATGATGCTGGGCGGGACCAGGATGCCGAGCGTGCCGGCCGAGGCGATCGTGCCGGTCGACAGCTCTTTCGAGTAGCCGCGCTCCAGCATGGTCGGCAGCGCGATCAGAGTCAGCATGATCACCGAGGCGCCGACGATGCCGGTGGTAGCCGCCATGATCGTGCCCATGATCGTGACCGACATGGCAAGGCCGCCCGGGATCCGCCGGGTCAGGACCTGCAGCGCGCGCAGCAGATCGTCGGCGACGCCCGACCGCTCCAGCAAGGTTCCCATGAAAACGAACATCGGGATCGCGATCAGGGCGGGGTTCTGCACTGCCTGGCCCCAGATCCGCGGGATCAGGGCGAAGAACTGCGCCGGGCGGAACACGTCGAAGACGATGCCGAGCGCGCCGAAGGCGAGCGCGACGCCGCCGAGCACGAAGGCGACCGGGTAGCCGACGAACATGATGACAGTCAGCACGGCGAACATCAGCACCGCGAGGTGGTCGCCGAACCAGAAGTAGAAGTCCTCCATGGTCCGCGCTCCTATTGCTTCGCGCCGGGCGGCGCGGCGCGCTGGGCGAGCAGCGGCGGACCGAACAGGAAGACGAGGTTGCGCGCCATGATCGACACGACCGCGGCGCAGACCATCACCAGCCCCAGGAACAGCATCGACTTGATGATCCAGCGACGGGGCAGGCCGTTGGGCGCGTCCGAGGACTCGCCTTGCATGAAGGAGAGCTCGGCGAAGCCGTAGGCGAACCAGGTGGCGACGAGGCAATAGGGAATGGCGAAGACGACGATCCCGAACAGCTCCAGCCAAGCGAGCGTACGCGGCGGCCGGTGCGCGGTGAACACGTCGATGCGGACATGCACGTTGCGGACGTAGCCATAGCCGAGCCAGAACAGAAACAGCACGCCGTGCAGGTGCCACTCAAGCTCCTGGATCGGCGTCGAGCCGAAGCCCGGAAGCTGGAACCCGATCTTCCGGGTCAGGATGTCCCAGCAGATGACCGCGACGAGGACGAAGAACAGCCAGCCGGCGGCGAACGCGATCCGCTCGAGCACGCGGTTGATCGTGTCGCTCAACGTCAGAAGAAACGCCATGAGGTCCCCCATGACCTGGTGCGTCGTCCGGTCTCGGCGCCGCCGCGGCGACGCGCGCGCAGGGCCGGCTGCCGGCGCTCGCGCATCAGGAACGGATCGATGGACGGAGTTTCGAGCGCGACGAAGACGCCCCGCGTCCCAAGAGGGCGCGGGGCGTCCGTCGGTCCGTTACTTCAGGTACCCGCGCTCACGCCAGACGGCGTATTCCTTGCGAAATGCGCTGAGCGAGTCCCAGGCCTTCTTGAACTCCGGGCTCTTCGCCGCCTGCTCGACCGCGACCTCGGTCCAGGCCTTCTCGAAAGCGGTGAGGAACTCGGGGCCCCAGGTCATCAGCTTGACCCCTTTCCCTTCGATCTCGGACATCGCCTTGGGCTGGAGGGACTCGCCGAGGCTCATGCCGCGGAGCGTGGTCTGGTCGCAGGCGGCTTCGATCGCCGACTTCTGGAAGTCGGAGAGCGAATCCCATTTCGCCTTGTTGATGATCAAATCGCCCACCGTCGCCTGCTGGTGCCAGCCGGGGAAGTAGTAGAACTTCGCGACTTGGTGGAAGCCGAGGCTGAGATCCATCGACGGCATCGAGAACTCGGTGGCATCGATGGTGCCGAGCTGGAGCGCCTGGAAGATCTCGCCCGCCTGGAGGAGCTGCGTCGCCACGCCGAGCTTCTGCATGACGTTGGCGCCGAGACCGAAGAAGCGCATCTTGAGCCCCTTCATGTCGTCGAGGGTCTTGATCTCCTTGCGGAACCAGCCCGAGGCTTCGGGCGGAATCAGGTGGCACATGATCGAATGGATGTTGTACTTGGCGTAAAGCTCCTGCATCCCTTTCTCGCCGCCGCCATGCTTCATCCAGGCGAGGAACTCGCCGAGGCCGGGACCGAAGGGAACGGTCGAGTAGACGGCGAAGGCGATGTCCTTGCCGGTCCAGAAGCCCGGCGTGGCCCAGGCCGCATCCAGCGCACCGGACGACACGGAATCGAACGCCTGCCCGGCCGGCACCAAGGCGCCCGGCTCGAAGAAGCGCATGTCGATGCTGCCGCCAGAAAGCTTGCGGACCTGTTCAACCGTGTACTGGGCATTAGGCCCGAGCAGAGCGAGAGTCGAGGCGAAGTTGGTTTGCATCTGGAGGCGGACGGTGCGTTGCCGATCCTGGGCGTCCGCAGGGCCGCCCAGCGCCGACAGCGCCAGGACGGCCAAAGCCGATACACACGCAAGCATGCGTCGAGTCATGGTGGTTCCTCCCTGTAGGACCGCGACGCGCCGGCCTGAATAGGGGGGCTCCGGCAACGCACGGCCGGCCACCTTGGACAAGGCGACCGCTTATTGTGTGTTAGTGCCCCGGTGTTGGAGGCCATCTTGACCGACGCGGATTCAAGTAGCCAGTGCATAATTTTATGGAAGGGCGAAGGGGTAACCTCTTG
>VGEH01000089.1 GCA_016869375.1 Alphaproteobacteria bacterium
CTCACACACCCACAGGGGGTCAACATTGAACGCCGATAGGGGGTCAAAGTTCAAAGCCGATTGACACGCTCGCCCTCGCAGCATTGCCGCTCGCATCGGCGGAGGCCGATCCGAAGCGCATCGCCTTTCCCGAAGGCTACGAGAAGACCTGGCTACCCTACGCGGTCCACAACCGGCCGGACAACGGCCAGGTCCGCCATCTCCTCGCCAATCCCGTGGCGGTCGAAGCGGCGAAGGACGGCAAGCCCATCCCGCCCGGCGCGATCCTGATGATGGAGGTCTACAAAGCGAAGACAGATGCCGGAAACCAGCCCATCGCAGGATCAGATGGGCTCTGGGAGAAGGGCGATGTCGTCTTCTACGGCGTGATGCAGACGGGCCCGGGCTGGGGTGAGGAACATCCGGCGGAGTACCGCAACGGCGACTGGAACTACGCCACCTTCAGCCCGGCCAAGACGCACAACGCGACGATGGTCGAGAAGCCCTGCCTCGAATGCCACAAGGCGCTGCCCGAGGCGCAATACGTGTTCAGCTGGGATGAGTTGGTCTCGAAGGTGAAGGGCGTGCCGCGCATCGATGCCGAGCCGGTGCGCGTCGGGCTTGCCGGCAACGTCGATCGCGGCAAGGTGCTGTTCCAGCGCTGCACCAACTGCCACACGACCGATCAGCAGGCGCGCGCCAAGGTCGGGCCGGGACTCTTCGGCATTGCCGGTCGGCAGGTCGCGTCGGCGCAGAACTATGCCTATTCGGGGAGCCTGAAGGCGCTCGCGGCGCAGCCCTGGAGCGACGAGCGTCTCGAGCGCTGGCTCGCCGGGCCGCGCGTGGTCGCGAGCGACACGAAGATGGTGTTCCCGGGCTTCGCCAAGGCGCAGGACCGTGCCGACGTCATCGCTTATCTCAAGACGCTCAAATAGAGCCGGTCAGCTCTTCGGCTTCCGCGGCGCCAGGACGACGACCTCGTCCGGCCGCGCGAAGTTGAGGACGGCGCGCGCACGCTCTTCCAGCATGTCAGGGTCGAGGTGGTCGGGCCGCAATAGGCTCGCGCGCTTCTCGAGTGCACCGCGCTCGCCCTGAAGCTGCGCCAGCCGGCTCTCGGCCTCGACGACCTCGGCATCGATGTGCCGCCAAGCGAGCAGGCTACGGTCGCCATTGACCAAGTGATAGGTGAAATAGGCGACGGCGAGACAGCCGATCAGCGGCCCCAGGATCCGCTCCACGGCACGTCGAATCATGCGCCGAATCACCATCCGTAACGATTCGCATGAGCGAATCGTTTGCGTCAAGGAAATTCATATAGTTAGGCGACTTTGTTCGGCAAAAATCACAGAGTCGCCTGCCAACCGATCGCTACAGCGAGCCTGCCCCGCCGGCATGCCATAATGCCGGCCCCTACCTTCGATCCCCGAGCCCCCCAGAGATGACCGATCTTGCCGATACGAGCGCCGTCGACCTGCTGAAGCATTACCGCGCCAAGACGCTCTCCCCGCTCGAGGTCACGAGGGCGGTCATTGCGCGCATCGAGCGGTACGAGCCGAAGCTGAAGGCGATGTACGCCTTCGATCCGGAGGGCGCGCTCGCCTCGGCGAAGGCATCGGAGACGCGCTGGCAGAAGGGCGAGGCGGCCGGCGCGCTCGACGGCGTGCCGATCACCATCAAGGAGAACATCGCGACCAAGGGCGTGCCCGTGCCGCTCGGCACCGCAGCGACCGAGCTCACGCCCGCGCCGGTCGACGCCCCGCCCGCGGCACGCTCGCGCGAAGCCGGCGCGGTGCTCCTCGGCAAGACCACGATGCCCGACTACGGCATGCTTTCTTCCGGCGCGTCGAGCTTCCATGCGCTCACGCGCAATCCGTGGGACCTCTCGAAGAACCCCGGCGGCTCCAGCGCCGGCGCCGGCGCGGCGGCAGCGGCCGGCTACGGGCCGCTTCACATCGGCACCGATATCGGCGGCTCGGTGCGCCTGCCGGCGAGCTGGTGCGGGATCTTCACGCTGAAGCCGAGCCTCGGACGCATCCCGATCGATCCACCCTATATGGGCCGCGTCGCCGGACCGATGACGCGCACGGTTGCCGACTCCGCGCTGATGATGAACGTGCTCTCGCACCCCGATGCGCGCGACCATATGAGCCTGCCTTACGAGGCTTTCGACTGGCTCAATCTCGAGCGCGAGGTGAAGGGGCTGCGCTTCGGCCTGATGATGGAGGCGGGCTGCGGCCTTCCCGTCGATCCGGAAGTGACGGCGGCGGTGCAGGCGGCGGCGCGCACGCTGGAGGCGGCCGGCGCGATCATCGAGCCGATGAAGCCGTTCCTGACGCGCACCATGCTCGACGGCGTCGATCATTTCTGGCGCATGCGCGCGCGCATCGACCTCATGGCGCTGCCGCCGGCGCGTCGCGCCAAGGTGCTGCCCTACATCGCCGGCTGGGCGATGTCGTCGGAGGGACAGTCCGGCGAGCAGGTGTTCCAGAATTTCAGCCAGTTCATGGCGATGCGCGCCGCGGCGAACAATGCGAGCCTCGCCTACGACTACGTGCTGTCGCCGACCGCGCCGAACGTCGCCTATCAGGCCGAGCTGCCGAGCCCGACCAACGACTTCCTGCGCCCGCTCGAGCACATCGGCTTCACCGTCGCCTTCAACATGTCGGAGCAGCCGGCGGCCTCGATCAATTGCGGCTACACCCAAGCAGGCCTGCCCATCGGCCTGCAGGTCGTCGGCCAGCGCTTCGACGATCTCGGTGTGCTCCGCGTCTGCCGCGCCTATGAGAAGCTGCGCCCGGCGCAGAAGCCCTGGCCGGCGCTCTAGCTATTTGAGCAGCGCGTAGAGCGAGGTCTTCAGCTTCGCCGGCTCCGGGTGATCGTCGCCGTAGATTTCCCAGTTGGTGCCGGCGGCGCGCATATTGCGCTGCTCGATCCAGCCAAGCAGCATCTTCCACGCGTCCGGCAGCCCGGCATGGGGGCCGAACATCACGAAGTGCCCGACGCGTCCCCCCGGCAGCTCGGACGAGACGATCTCGCCCTTGTCCTTGAAGCTCTGGGTGACGATGACACCGGGCTCCATCGAGATCCTGCCGCCGACCGGCGGGCGCCAGAGCGTGAAGCCATAGCCCTCGGTGCCGGCGTTCAAGGTAGGCATCGCCTCGGCGATCTTCTCGCGTGCCGATTTCTGCAGCTGGGGAACATCGCTCAACGCGGCCGTGACGCGGATGACCGCCGTAGGCTGCGGCTTCGCCATGATGATCTTGCAATCGGCCACGGGCCGGTCCCGTTCAGCGCGACAGCGCCCTGAACGCCTTTCGCCCGGCATAATGACCCGAGGGGCCGAGCTCCTCCTCAATGCGGAGAAGCTGGTTGTACTTGGCGACGCGGTCGGAGCGCGACAGCGAGCCCGTCTTGATCTGCCCGCAATTGGTGCCGACCGCGAGATCGGCGATGGTCGCGTCCTCGGTCTCGCCGGAGCGGTGGGACATCACCGCGCCGTAGCCGGTGCGCAGGCTCATCTCGACCGCATCCAGCGTCTCGGTCAGCGTGCCGATCTGGTTGACCTTGATCAGCACGGCGTTGGTGACGCCCTTCCTGATGCCCTCGGCGATGCGGATCGGATTGGTTACGAAGAGGTCGTCGCCGACGAGCTGCACCTTCGATCCGAGCGCATCGGTCAGCGCCTTCCAGCCCTGCCAGTCATCCTCGGCCATGCCGTCCTCGATCGTCACGATCGGATAGCGCGCGCAGAGATCCTGGTAGAACTTCACCATGCCGGCCGCGTCGTAGGACTTGCCTTCCATCTCGTACTTGCCGGCCTTGAAGAACTCGGTCGACGCGGCGTCGAGGCCGAGCGCGATATCGTCGCCGAGCTTGTAGCCGGCCTTGTCGACGGCCTTGGCGATGAAGGCGAGCGCCGCGTCGGCCGAGGCGAGCGACGGCGCAAAGCCGCCTTCGTCGCCGACATTGGTCGCCTCGCCCGCATCCTTGAGCAGGCCCTTGAGCGTGTGGAACACCTCGGAGCCGGCGCGCACCGCCTCGGCGAAGCTCTTGGCGCCGACCGGGAGGATCATGAACTCCTGGAAGTCGAGCGGATTGTCGGCATGCGCGCCGCCATTGATCACATTCATCATCGGCACCGGCAGCGTGCGCGCATGTGTGCCGCCGACATGGCGATACAGCGGGATACCGAGATCGGCGGCCGCCGCCTTGGACACGGCGAGGCTGACGCCGAGCAGCGCGTTGGCGCCCAGGCGCGACTTGTTCGGCGTGCCGTCGAGGGCGATCATCGTGCGGTCGATCTTGACCTGCTCGGAGGCCTCGAAGCCGGAGAGCGCGTCGAAAATCTCGCCCATCGCCGCGTCGACCGCCTTGGTGACGCCCTTGCCGCCGAAGCGCTTCTTGTCGCCGTCGCGAAGCTCGAGCGCCTCATGCGTCCCGGTCGAAGCGCCGGAGGGGACGGCGGCGCGTCCGGTCGCGCCCGAGGCCAGCACGACGTCGACCTCGACGGTCGGGTTGCCGCGGCTGTCGAGGATCTCGCGGGCCTTGATGTCGACGATAGCGCTCATGGGCGGGATTGGTCTCCTGGGAGGAGCGCGACAGATAGCGGCGACGGCCCCTGCTTGGCAAGGCCGCGGCGCCTCATGCATGGTGCGCCGCCATGCCCAAGCCCCTCCTCTGTCTCGGCATCGTCACATGGGACATGCTGTTCAGGCTGGACGAGATCCCGACCAAAGGGATCAAGGTCCCGGCCAAGAACTGCGTCGAGGTCGGCGGCGGCATGTCGGCCTCGGCCGCGGTCGCCATTGCGCGCCTCGGCGGCAAGGTTCACTTCTGGGGACGCTGCGGCGACGATCCGACCGGCGACCGCATCGCCGACGACCTCCGCGCCGAGGGCGTCGACGTCTCCAACCTTAAGCGGATCGCCGGAAAGCGCTCGCCGGTCTCGGCGATCCTGATCGACCGGCAGGGCGAGCGGCTGGTCGTGCCCTATTACGATCCGACGCTCGATCCCTCTCCCGCCTGGCTGCCGGTCGATCGCATCGGCGACTACGCGGCGGTGCTCTCCGACGTCCGCTGGCCGGAAGGCGTCGAGCGCGGCCTAAAAGCGGCGCATCAGGCCGGCGTGCTGACCATCCTCGACGGCGAGGTCGCGCCCGCCGGCGTCGTAGAGCGTCTCGCGAAATGGGCACGACACATCGTGTTCTCCCAGCCCGGCCTCGCGCATTACGGCGAGGCCGAGGATCGCCGCGCCGCCCTGCTGAACGCACGCAAGCGCAGCAGCGCCGATCTCGTCGGCGTCACCGCCGGCGCCAACGGCTTCTACTGGCTCGAGGGCGACGATCTCCGCCATGTGCCGTCGCTGAAGGTCGACGCCGTCGACACGCTTGCAGCCGGCGACGTCTTCCACGGCGCCTACGGCCTCGCCTTGACCGAGGGAAAGAGCGTCGCCGAAGCCGGCCGCTTCGCCTGCGTCGCCGCCGCGCTCAAATGCCGGAGCTTCGGCAGCCGCTCGACCGCGCCCGGGCGCGACGAGGTCGAGGCGGCGCTCGCGTGATAGACTTGTCCCGATGAAGCCCGTTCACGTCATCGGCGGCGGTCTCGCCGGCTCTGAGGCGGCTTGGCAGCTTGCGCGCGCGGGCGTGCCCGCGGTGCTGCATGAAATGCGCCCGATCCGCGCCACGGATGCGCACAAGACCGATCGCTTCGCCGAGCTCGTCTGCTCCAATTCCTTCCGCTCGGACGACGCCGAGTACAACGCCGTCGGCCTGCTGCACGCCGAGATGCGGCGCATGGGCTCGCTGATCCTGTCATCCGCCGACGGGCACACGGTACCGGCAGGCGGCGCGCTCGCGGTCGACCGCGACGGCTTCTCGGAAGCCGTGCACGCCGCGATCGAAGCGGAGCCGCTGATCACGATCGAGCGCGGCGAGATCGCCGGCCTGCCGCCGGAGGATTGGGACAGCGTCATCGTCGCGACCGGCCCCCTCACCTCACCCGCGCTGGCCGAGGCGATCCGCGCGCTCAGCGGCGAGGACGCGCTCGCCTTCTTCGACGCCATCGCGCCGATCGTGCACAAGGACTCGGTCGACTTCTCGAAGGCGTGGTTCCAGTCGCGCTACGACAAGGTCGGCCCGTCGGGCGACGGCTCCGACTACATCAACTGCCCTTTCTCGAAGGATGAGTATCTCGCCTTCCTCGACGCTCTGGCGAAGGCCGAGAAGACCGAGTTCAAGGAGTGGGAAGCCAACACGCCTTACTTCGAAGGCTGCCTGCCGATCGAGGTGATGGCGTCGCGCGGGGTCGATACGCTGCGCTACGGGCCGATGAAGCCGGTGGGCCTGCGCGATCCGAACACCGGACGCCGCCCCTGGGCGGTGATGCAGCTCCGCCAGGACAATGCGCTGGGCACGCTCTACAACATGGTCGGATTCCAGACCAAGCTGAAGCATGGCGAGCAGGTCCGCGTCTTCCGGATGATCCCGGGCCTCGAGAATGCAGAGTTCGCGCGCCTCGGCGGGCTGCACCGCAACACGTTCCTCAACTCGCCGCGCCTGCTCGATGGAACGCTGCGCCTGAAGGCGATGCCGCGGCTGCGCTTCGCCGGCCAGATCACCGGCTGCGAAGGCTATGTCGAGAGCGCCGCTGTCGGGCTCATCACCGGCCGCATTGCCGCCGCCGAACGCCAAGGGCGAAGTCTCGTATTGCCGCCACCGACCACGGCAATCGGCGCGCTTATCGCGCATATCACCGGTGGCGCTGACGCCGCGACCTTCCAGCCGATGAACGTCAATTTCGGCCTCTTTCCGCCAATCACGACGAGCGTGCGCGGCCGCGAGCGCAAGCGCCTGCTTTCTCAGCGTGCCCTCGCAGATCTCGATACATGGCTCGGCGCGACGAAGGCGGCCGCCTAGAGAAAGGTCGCGATCTCGCTCAGCGGCTTCTTGACTCCCGCGGCGCGGGGCACGCGGCAGCCCTCCGCCGGGTATCCGGTGACAAGCAGCACGTAGGCCTTCTCCTGACTTGGGCGGGCACAGATCCGGTTGAGGAAGCCCATCGGCGAAGGCGTATGCGTCAGCGTCGCGAGCCCCGCCTGATGAAGCGCGGTGATCAGCAGTCCGGTTGCGATGCCAACCGACTCGGGAACGTAGTAGTTCTTCTGCTTTCTCCCGGCATCGTCGACGCCGAAGCGTTGCGCGAAAATGGCGATGAGAACCGGCGCGATCTCGAGGAAGGGCTTATCCGCATTCGTGCCAAGGGGCTTCAAGGCGCTCAACCACTCCTCGCCACCTCGGCCTGCGTAGAACTCCTGCTCTTCCGCTTCGGCCGCCCGCCGGATCTCGCGCTTTCGGTCTAGGTCGGTAACAACGGCAAAGTGCCATGGCTGCTGATTGGCGCCGGACGGAGCCGTTCCCGCGGCAAGCAGAGCTGCCTCGATGACTTGGCGTGGCACTTCGGCGGAGGAAAAGTCTCGGACCGTGCGCCTACGTCGTACCAGCTCGTAGAACGACCTCGCTCGCGCGACCATCTCCGCCTCGGGAAGGGGCGTCCAACCGGCGAGCGGCTCGTAGAGATCGTCAGGCATCGAATCCTCCATGCCGGAGGAATAGTCGATCCCGGACCGAGTGTCAGGCGTGGATATCCCGGTATTCGGGGTGGCGCCGCATATAGGTCGCGACGAAGCTGCAGAGCGGCACGACCTTGCGTCCCTGCATCCGCGCCAGGTCGAGCATGCCCTTGACCAGCTTGTCGCCGAGGCCGCGGCCGCGCAGAGCCGATGGCACCTCGCTATGCGTGACGAGGATCGTGCTGCCGTCGACGCGGTAGGTGGCGAAGGCGGTCCCCGCCTCGGTGTCCATCTCGTAGCGGCGCCGTTCGGCATTGTCGCGAACGTCCATTGGCGGCTCCTTCTCTTCCTCCAAAGGTGAGGATGAAGCCGATGCCGATCAAGCGCGGCGGAGGATCGAGTTGCCTATCAGGGCGAGGATGGCGCCGGGCCCCGGCTCGGCCGCAACCTCGGGCGCGAAAACGTCGTGCGCGGCCCGATGGATACGGCGCAGATGGCGACGCGCCAGGATCGCCGGCGCCAGGGCCGGCCAGGCGACCGCCGGGATCCGTGCCGGCCACAGCGCTGCCTCCGCCGCCTCCGCGACCTCGGTAACCGCGGCCACCAATCCGGGCGAGGATTTCATCGACAGGACGGCATCCGGATCGGTCCCGTGCGCGGCGAGGAGCCCGGTCGGCAGCAGGCAGCGATGCTGACGCGCATGAAACGGCACCGCGCGCAGAAGCCCGGTCAGCGCATAGCCGCGGCCGATGCGACGCGCGATCGCCTGCAGCGTCGGATCGGCGGCGCCGAGCACGACCAGCGCCAGCGCCATCAGCTCCCCCGAGGTCGCCTCGGCATAGGTTTCGAGCTCGCTCAAGCTCGCGAAAGGCGCATCCTCGAGATCCTGCTCGCGCGCGATCAGCAGGCGCTCGAAGGGCTCGCGCGGCAGGTTTCGGCGAAGAACAGCCTCGGCCAGCGGCGCGACCGTCTCGTGCCGCCGCACCGGCTTGCCGGCAAAGATCTCGTCGAGAGCGTCGCGCCACCATTGCAGCCGGATCTGTCCGAGCATCGGCTCGCGCACGACCTCGCGCGTCTTCGCCACCTCCAGGTTGAAGGCATAGAGGGCGAGCAGGTCGCCGCGCCGGTCGGAGGGCGCGAACAGCGCGGTCAGGTATCGCTCGCGATCGTGCTGGCGGATCGTATCCGCAAGCGTGGCCGGTGCGGGAGCCATCGGCGATCAACCGCCTTCGACGCGGTTGCGGCCGCCGAGCTTGGCGCGATAGAGCGCCGCGTCGGCACGCGCCAGGGCCGGGTCGATACGGTCCTCGCCGTCGAGCAGGCTGGAGAAGCCGATGCTCGCGGTGACGCCAAGCTTTCCGGCCGAGGTGTCGATCTCGAGATCGGCGATGCTTCGGCGGATGCGGTCGACGACCTGCCCGATCTCCTCGGGCGGCGTCTCCGGCATCAACGCGCCGAACTCCTCACCGCCGGTGCGCGCGATGATATCGGTGACGCGGAGCTGGGAGGCCGAGTGGCGGGCGATGCTCTGCAGCACGACGTCGCCGACGGCATGGCCGTGGGTGTCGTTGACGCGCTTGAAATGGTCGAGGTCGAGGACGAAGACGCCGAGCGGCGGGCCGTAGCGCTTGGCGCGCTCGACCTCGCGCTGAGCATGGGCGAAGAAGCTGCGCCGATTGGCGATGCCGGTGAGCGGATCGGTGGTTGCCAGCCGCGTCAGTTCCGCCTGCTGGCGCTCGCTCTCGGTGATGTCGGTGATCAGCGTCGCGGAGCCGCCGTCGGGAAGCGGAAAGTAGCGATAGAGCGCCCAGTCGCCGCCGGGCCGAAGACGCTTGAAGGTTCCCTGGCCGCGCTTGTGCTGGGCGACGCGCTCGGCGATCAGCGCCTCGACGTCTCCCGGCTGCTCGGGATACTGCCCGCGCGCGATGCTGATGCGGAACAGCTCCTCGAAGCTGCGACCCGGCGAGAGCATGTCGTCGATGGGCGCGTTGTGCCGGCGATAGGCTTCGTTGAAGGCGACGAGCCTATGATCGCGGTCGAAGACGGCGGCGCCGTCGGGAAGCCGGTCGAGCGCCGCTTCGATCAGGCCCATGCGCGCACGCTCCTCGTCGATGTCGACGGCGACCCCGACATGTCCCCCGTCACGCATCAAGCCGCCGAGCCGCGTCCATCGCCGCGCCGGCCAGAAACGGAGCGTGAGGTCGCGGAACGGCGCGCCGGCGGCGAGCGCCTCGGCGAAGCGCTTGCGGTCGCTCGGTCCCTCGATCAGGTCGATCAGGGGCCGGCCCAGAGCTTCGGTGACCGGCAGCCCGGCGGTCCGCCCGAATCCGGACGTCGCCGAGGTGAGGCGCCCCTCCGCGTCCGCGCTCCAGAGAAAACCCGACATCGTCTCTGCGATGGTCTCCGACGACAGCGACCATGTAGAGGCGTCGGTCACCCCCTGGACCTCTCGGCGATCGCGGCTTCGGCCTCGGCGTAGAGAGCGAGAAAGCGTGCCGAGCCCATGGCGGGTAGAACGACGCGAACCGCCTCGCGGATCGCCTCCGCGGCGACGCCCTTCGCCAGCAGGCTCTCGATGTGCGTGCGCATGCCGGGCAGATAGCCCTGGGCGCCCAGCAGCACCATGTAGATCATCTCCTTCGCCACGCTATCGAGAGCGCCGGCCCTGAGAGATTCGCGCACGAGGGCGCGATAGGCCTCGGAGTGCTCCGGGTTGTGCTTGGCGTAGAGCTCGAAATTGGGGCTGGGCATCAGTCGCCTCCTCCGAGAATCCTTGAAGACCGGGCTCGCATGCCGCTCGTCGAGGGGTCAGGACCGCCCAGGATCTGCGCCGCGCGATCGTGACCATCCTCCCCCTTCGCGAAGGCGCCTCGCGGGCCTATCTTATCGGAACTGAAACTTCGTCGATCAGAGGCATGACCGACAACGCCGACTGGGAAATTCCGGAAGAAGCGCGCCCTCACGCGCCGGACTACGGCTTCGATCTCGATGAGGCGCTCGCGAGTTCGGTCGCTCTGCGCGCGCGCATTCCGGAGGACGCCTTCACCGCCTCGATCCTCGGGACCGAGCGCGGCGGCAATGGCGTTATCATTCGCGAAGACGGGCTGGTCCTCACCATCGGCTATCTCATCACGGAAGCAGAGACCGTCTGGCTCACCACGTCCAGCGGCAAGGCGCTGCAGGCCTATCCGGTGGGCTTCGACCAGACGACGGGCCTCGGGCTGGTCCAGGTGATGGGCCGCGTGAAGCTGCCGGCGCTTTCCCTGGGCAGCGTCTCCGAGGTCGGCGTCGGCGACGACGTCGTCGTCGCCGGTCACGGCGGGCGCCGGCGCTCGCTCGCGGCACGCGTCACCGGCAAGCGTGAATTCGCCGGATACTGGGAATACGTGCTGGACGAGGCGCTGTTCACCTCGCCCGCGCATCCGAACTGGGGCGGCACCGGCGTCATCGGCCCCAGCGGCAAGCTGATCGGCATCGGCTCGCTTCATGTCCAGGAGCGCCAGGGCAAGGGCCAGATCGATGTGAACATGTCAGTGCCCGTCGATCTCCTGAAGCCGGTCCTCGACGACATCCTGCGCCAGGGCCGTTCGCGCCACCCGGCGCGCCCGTGGCTGGGCATGTACACGATGGAGGCCGAAGGCCACCTGGTTGTCGCGGGCCTCGCCGGCGGCGGGCCGGCCGCGCGCGCCGGCATCAAGATCGGCGACCTGGTGCTGGCGGTGGCGGGCGAGCCGGTGAAGAACCTGGCGCCCCTGTTCCGCCGCGTCTGGTCCCTGGGTCCGGCCGGCGTCGAGGTGCCGATGACCCTGTCCCGGGACGGGCGGACGGTCGAGACCAAGGTCCGGTCGGCCAATCGCTCCGACTTCCTCAAGTCGCCGCGACTCCACTAGCCCCGGCGAAAACTTCCTAGCTCTGGAGCTCCTTGACCGAGGCCTTGCGGACCACGGGCTGCCAGGCCTCGCCCGTGCCCATAAGGCAGGTGGGGCCGCGCGGCGTCGTGACGATCAAGGTCCAGGTGCCGGAGGTCGAGGTCAGGAGTTCGACGACCGAGCCGTTGCTGGCAAGGCCGATGCCGACCGGGGCTTCCTTGTATTCGTTCTCGAGCTGCTTCAGCACGTCGTCACGGGTGCCGCAGAGGGTCTGGGCGGCGGCGGAAGTACCGGCGAGGGCCAGGGCAGCGGTCAGGATCAGGCTGATCTTGGTGAGCATGGGACGCTCCTTCCACTTGCGACGTACCCTGCTACTGCAGGGTGCGTGCCAACCCCGATTTCGGTTAACGGCGCCCGTTAACACTTAACCTTTGGTGTCCGCGCGACCTGACCCGGCACGCTTTTCGCGGCTGAGACGCCATCATCGGTATGGCCGCCAAGCCCGCTAAAATTGTCGGAAAATTTTCTCTACGTACTACCGACGGCCCCGGAGATTGCAGCCCGTCGGGGGTTGCCGGCCTTAACCATGGTCGCGGCTGGCTTTGCCTTCCTCCGCCATGGTAACAACCCGGAAAGAACCAATAAGCACGCAGGGTTGGGTGGTTGACGCGGCATGACGACGTCTTTCGCCACGGCAGAAAAGTTCTGGCCGCTCACCTTTGGCGAGCGCGGCGTCCTCGTGCCGTTCACGACGCCGATGCTGGCCGCCGGCCGCATCCGCGGCCCCGAGATCAAGAAGGCCGAGATCCTGGTGCCGGGGCTTTCCGGCGGCAAGGGTACCTACGTCATTCCGTGGAAGTCGGTGCCGGAGATGTTCAAGCTCACGGTCCATGACCGCGCGCTGCACGAAGCGATCGGCGAAGCCCCGACCTTCTCGCCGCGCCAGATCCGTCTTGCCGCGCGCTTCGCGTCGCCCGCACCGGGCTTGCCGGCCGCGAGGCCTGCGCGGCGGCGCGCGCCCATCTACAGCGCGACGAGAACCTCGAGTTGGTGGCCCGGTTCTTCCTCACGCTGCGGATCGTCGAGCGCATGGCGGTCGGCGGCGCGACCCTGACGCTGGCGGAGCTCAGCAGCGCCGCCGGTCAGCAGAAGGCGCGCAAGATCCTCTCCGACATCGCGTCGTCCCTGGGCTGGAATTTCGACACGCTGCACGAACGCATCGACACCTGGTCGAAATCGGTCTCCCCCGTCGGCCTCGCCGAGATGCCGGCCGAGGCCCCTCCCCGCCGCCTCATCAACCGGCTGAAGCCGCTCGGCGAACAGTTCGTCGAATGGGGCAAGGGCGAGACCGAGGACCAGATCGACGGCGCCGCCGATGCCCAGCTCGCCGCCGACTTCTGCCGCGAGACCTGGCGGCTCGCCACCGAGTTCGCCACCGACATCGACGTCGCCGGAAAGCAGCCCTCGGAGTCGCTGCGCAACTGGGACGGCACGATCCGCACCACGGACTCGATCGTCTACAAGCTGCTCTGGATCCTGGACGGCTGGGAACAGGTGGTGAAGCTGTGGGACCAGGCGGCCGGCCGGCCGAGAGAGGAACAGCGCGCCGCGCTGCGCGACGTCGTCCGGCACCTGCCGATCGTTCCGCGTGACGAACTGCCGACGACCAGCCAGGATACGTGGTCGAGTCTGGTCAACGCCTTGCGCAAGCAGATCAAGCCCGTCGCCGGAGAAGGAGCCGCCACCATCGGTATCGACTTCGACCACATGCTTCGCCTGGAGAGGCTCAAGGGAGCACCGCTGTGACCGGCGAGGAGAATCTTACCGATCTCGAGAACAAGCTGTTCGAGATCCCGGAGGCGAAGTTCCTCCAGCTCGTCAACTTCCTCGAGAAGAACCTCGAGCGCGGCGGCGACACCACGCCGCTTCGCCTGCTGCTCTCGAAGATGCGCCCGCGCATGGTCCAGGTGCGCCCGCCCCGGCGCAACACGGTCAAGCGTCAGCTCTGCCGGCCGTTCGAGGAGCTGCTCTACAACACCAAGAGCCAGCTCCCCGTCGACGGCCGCATCCCGCGCACCGCGATCGAGCCCGTCTACAAGATGTTCGAGGAGGAGGCCGAGAAGGGCCAGATCGCCGAGATGGAGCAGGAGCTCGGCAGCCTCGCGATCGACGATCCGAAGTGCGAGGCGATCGGCTCCAAGATCTGGGCGATGGGCGCGGTCAATCTCCGCAGCCTGATGGTGCGCAACCAGCGCGACGCGATCAGCCGCCGCGACCTGGTCGAGAAGATCAAGGGCGAGCACATCTTCAAGGCGCTCGCCGACATCGTCGAGATCCTGGAGATCGCCGACATCGTCCAGTCGATGCGCCGACAGCTGCCGCCGCGCCCGATCCAGACGCTGTCGACCGGCGTGATCAAGATCATCGGCGACCATATGGACCGGGCGACGAAATTCGCCGCGAAGAAGGCGGAGACGCTGCTGCTGGTCGCGATGAGCTGCCTGGAGAAGCCCTGGGAAATCATGGAGGCGCTTGAGAAGCTCGCCTCCGAGAAGAAGCAGCCGGTCGACCCGGCGCTGGCGGCGCTCGCCATCCGAGCCCTCGTCACCGGCGCCGAGCAACGTCTCGAAACCATGCGCCTCGACCTCGAAGGCGGCGACTACAAGCCGGATTCCGAAACGCTCGCCCGCCAGATCGCCGATCTCGCCAAGACCATGCTCGGCGCCAAGGCCGCGGTGCAGGCGAGCGGCCAGGGCAAGGGCCTCGACCGCCAGCTCGAGCGTGCCCGGCGCTCGCTGCGCGACATGGTCCACGTCAACATCCTGAACGGTGCCGACCAGGCCATGTTCATCACCGGCATCGGCGGCGCCGGCGGCATCACCAACTGGGACGAGCCGCCGGACGAGGTGAGGCTGCGCGAGGCCGAGCAGCGCGCGATCGCGCTCCGCCTCTGCGTACGCTACGCCGAGGAACTGGGGCTCGGCGGCGAGGCCGAGGAGAAGCTGAGCAACCTGCACGAGCAGCTGACCGGCATCACCCAGAGCACGATCGATACGCTGCACGGGCGCTACTTCTCGACCAAGCAGCGGGGCGCGGTGGAGGCGAACCTCTACGCCTCGGTCCGCCTGATCGAGCTCCTCGCCGGCCCCGACGTTGCAAACGATCTCCGCCTCAAGGGCGTCGAGGCGCTCTCGGGCTGACTTCGGCTTTCGTCGACTGACGGAAGCGGCCGCATCCGAACGCGGACGCGCTAGACTTCCCCCAAGACGAGAAAGCGGAGAGCATCCGGATGAAGACCGTTTTTGTCGGCGGGCTCGTGTTCGACGGCAGCAAAGCGCCGGCCGAAGGATTGGGCGTGGTGGTCGAGAATGGCCGGATTGCCCGGGTGGCGCCGGCGGGAGAGTTCTCGGGCTTCTCCGGCAAGCGCGTCGACACGGCCGGCATGACGCTGATGCCGGGCCTGATCGACTGCCATGTGCATCTGGTGCTGCCCGGCGAAGCCAACCTGCTGGCGAGCTTCCGCGGGACGACGCCGCAGGAAGCTGTCATGCGCGTGCTCGAGCTGGCACAGGCGACGCTCCGCGGCGGCTTCACCAGTATTCGCGATCTGGGCGGCCGCGACTATCTCGAAATCGCCGTGCGCGACGCCTTCAACGCCGGGCACCAGCTCGGCCCCACGCTGCACTGCGCCGGCAAGGTCATCTGCATGACCGGGGGCCATGGCTGGTTCCTCGGCCGCGAAGCCGACGGTCCGCTCGACGTGGCGAAGGCCGTGCGCGAGAACATCAAGGCCGGCGCCGACCACATCAAGTTCATCGCCACCGGCGGCGTCGCCACGCCGAACGTCGATCCGATGCTGGCGCAGCTGACCCTGGAAGAGCTGACCGCCGGCGTCGCCGAGGCCAAGCGCTTCAATCGCAAGAGCACCGCGCATGCCCAGGGTGCACCCGGCATCAAGAACGCGGTCGAGGCGGGCGTCGGCTCGATCGAGCACGGCTTCCAGCTCACCGACGAGATCATCGAGGAGATGAAGAAGCGCAACGTCTACCTGGTGGCGACGCTGGCATCGATGGACCGCACGCTGTCACGGCCGGACGTCATCCCCGCCTACATGCGAGAGAAGGCCCAGCGCTTCTGCAAGATGCACCAGGACTCGGTGATCCGCTTCTATAAGGCGGGCGGCAAGCTGGCGATGGGGACCGACGCCGGCACCCCGTTCAATTTCCACGGCGAGAACAGCCAGGAGCTGAAGCACCTGGTCGATCTCGGCGTCACGCCGCTGGATGCGATCCGCTCGGCGACCGGCAATGCCGCCGACCTGATCGGCTTCACTGATCGCGGCCGCATCGCGGAGGGCTCATGGGCCGACCTGCTGCTGGTCCAGGGCAACCCGGCCAAGGACATCGCCGCGGCATCGGACCGCGCCAACCATCGCCTCGTGCTGAAGAACGGCATCGACGTGCACGCGACCCTGGGCGCGCCGATCCAGGGACCGGCGCCGCGCTTCCCGAAGATGGAGCCTCCGACGTTCTAGACGGCGTTCTCGGCGAGGAACGGACAGCTGCCGTTGCCGGCCGCAGGCTGATAAGGAACGACCTTGGTCACGACATCGAAGCCCGTGAAGTACCGGCACACCAGCGAGGGCTGCTGCGACTTGCCGAGATCGCCGTGACCTTGGACGACATAGGTGTCGCCCGGCGTGGCCTTGGTCTCCCAGACCAGCATGCGCTGGTTGGTGGCGACCAGGAACACGGCGGCGACCGCCGACACGACCGCGAGGATGACGAGACGTCTGAGCATCGCACTTCTCCTCTACCGGCGGATGAACGCGGCACTATGTCGGTCGTTTCCTTGACACAAGGAGGTCACGGGTGAAGCGGATTGCCTATCGCGCCTTCGGCGAGCCAGCCACTGTCTGCCAGGTCGAGGAGGTTCCCGAACCGGCGCCGCCTGGGCCGGGCGAGGTCCTGGTCGAAACCCTGGTCTTCCCGGTCAATCCCTCCGACCTGCTGCGCATCGAGGGCAAGCACCGACAGAAGCCTTCCTTCCCGGCGCAGCCAGGCAGCGAGGCCGCAGTGCGCGTGCTGAAAGCCGGCAGCGGCGTTGCCGGCTTCTCGCCGGGAGATGTCGCGGTGCCGATGCAGACCGAGAGCTGGATCCAGCGGCGCGTGGTGGCGGCCTCGAGCCTGCTCGCCGTCGACCAGGCCGCCGATCCGCAACAACTGTCTATGCTGCGCGGCCTTCCGGGCACGGCCTGGTACATGCTGGAGGACTACGCGCCGCGCGAGCGCGGCAACTGGATCCTGCAGACGGCGGCGAACTCCGGCGTCGGTCTCTCGCTCGCGACGCTGGCGCGCGAGCGCGGCCTTCGTACGGTCAATATCGTCCGTCGCGAGGATGCGGTGGCCGCGGTGAAGGCCGCCGGCGGAGACGCCGTCGTGCTTGCCGAGCCGCACGACACGCTCGCCGAGCGCGTGCTCGCGGCGACCGGCGCCGCCCGTCCGATGGCCGCCTTCGATGCCGTTGCCGGACCGGCGACGCGCGCGATCGCCGCCTGCCTCGCCGACAACGCGCCGATCGTGGTCTATGGCCTGCTCTCGAACCTGCCTTGCGAGATCACGCCGCAGCAGCTGATCTTCCAGAACCTCTCGATGGTCGGATACTCGCTGCCCGCGGCGATCGCGAAGCGCTCGCCGGAGGCCGTGCAGAAGGACTACATGGCGCTGTCGCGGCTCGTCGCCTCGGGCAAGCTCCGCATCCCGATCCTCGCCACATACCCGATGATCGCGATTGGAACCGCGCTCCGGCACGCCGCCGAAGGCGGCCGCGACGGCAAGATCCTGGTTCTCGCGAACGCTTAAGCGAGACGGCCTGCGACGTCGTCTACGGTCAGACGCGAGAGATCGCCCTCCGGCGCCACGAGCAAATTCCCACGCGGCCCTGCCGGCGCCCACACTTTCGGATCCGTCGGGCCGAACAGCGCCAACGTCGGGCAGAGCCAGCTCGCGAGGTGGCTGACGCCGGAATCATTGCCGACGAAGGCGTGCGCCTTTGCCAGCAGCGAGACGACCTGGCGCATCGGCCACGCCTGCGCGACGTTGAGCCCGTCGAACACCGGCGTGAGTTCCTCCTCCGCCGGTCCCAGCAGGATCAACGGCGAGCGGAAGCGTCGTGCCAGCGCGGCGAAGCGATCGGCCGGCCAGCGCTTATGCTTGCCGCCGCTGCCCGGATGCAGGACGAGGTCGTATTCCTCGCCGCCCGGATCGGGCGCGATCAGCGCGCGCACCGCCTCGGCATCGACCGAAGTCCCACCGACGCCGCGCAGCAGGCGCAGCGCCGCATGCTCGCCCGCCTCTCCTGGTTTGATCGGCGAGACATGAGTCGTGGCGATGCCGGCGCGCGTGAGCGCGTCGGCGACCGACACATTGCCGAGCATGACGACCGCGCGATCGAAGCCGCTCGTTGCGTCGGAGGCCGCGCCTGAGAAGAGACCGCGGGAGCGCGGGCCGTCGGCATCCTCGATGCGCAACCGATCGCGCCGCGGCAGGAAGGCCCAGGAGGCCGGAAGGCCGAGCACGGTGACCGTGTCGCCGCGCGCGAGGAGATGAGCGAGCGCCGGCAGGGTGAGCACCGCATCGCCGAGCGCGCCGAGGCGCACGACGAGGGTGCGGATCATGGCCTCGAAGTCAGCGCGCCGCCTGGCGGGCGAGCGCGGTGATGCCGGCCCAGTCCTTCGCCTTGACCAGGGTCGCCGGCATCATCCAGGTGCCGCCGGCGGCGACCACGTTGGAGAGCGCGAGATAATCGCCGAAGTCATCCATGCCGAGCCCGCCGGTCGGGCAGAACGCGACATCGGCGAAGACCGGCTCGAAATTCTTGAGCGCGCCGATGCCGCCGGCCGCCTTGCAGGGAAAGAACTTGAGCGTCGTGTAGCCCCATTCGCGTGCCGCCATCACCTCCGAGGGCGTGATCGCGCTCGGCAGGTAGGCGAGCCCGCTCCCCTTCCCCGCTTCGGCAAGACGCGGCGTGAGGCCGGGGCTGACGGCGAAGACCGCGCCGGCATCGCGCGCCGCCTTGAACTCCTCGGGCCGGGTCAAGGTGCCGACGCCGACGGTCGCTTCCGGCAGCACCGTGGCGATCGCCTCGACCGCGGCCAGCGCCTGGCTGGTACGCAGCGTCACCTCGAGCATCGTAAGGCCGCCGGCAACCAGCGCCCTGGCGAGCTCGAGGCCCTCGGTCGGATCGTGCACGGTCATCACCGGCACCACGCGCGCCTTCGCCAGCATGTCGCGGACGGTCATCGGTTCGCCCTTCCCTTGGCGATGCGGTCGATCTCGACCAGCGTCGCGAGCAGTGCCGGCATGTCCTTAAGTGGCACCATGTTTGGTCCGTCGGACGGCGCGCGGTCGGGATCCTCGTGCGTCTCCATGAACACCATGGCGACGCCGACCGCGACCGCGGCGCGCGCCAGCACCGGCACGAATTCGCGCTGGCCGCCGGAGGTCTCGCCCTGCCCACCCGGCTGCTGCACCGAATGCGTGGCGTCGAACACGACCGGATAGCCGGTCTCGGCCATGATCGGGAGCGAGCGCATGTCGGAGACGAGCGTGTTGTAGCCGAAGGAGGCGCCGCGCTCGCAGAGCAGCACGTTCTCGTTGCCGGTGGAGGCGATCTTCAAAGCCACGTTCTTCATGTCCCAGGGGGCGAGGAACTGGCCCTTCTTCACATTGATCGGCTTGCCGGTCTCGCCGGCGGCGAGCAGCAGGTCGGTCTGGCGCGAGAGGAAGGCCGGGATCTGCAGAACGTCGACGGCCTCGGCAACCGGTGCGCATTGCTCGGGCGCGTGCACGTCGGTCAGCACCGGGATGCCCAGGCTCTCGCGCACTTCGGCGAGGATCGGCAGGCTCTTTTTCAGGCCGAGGCCGCGCGCGGTCTTGACCGAGCTGCGGTTCGCCTTGTCGAAGGAGGTCTTGTAGACGAGCCCGACGCCGGCCTTCGCCGCCATCTCCTTCAGCGCCTGACTCATCTCCAGCGCGTGCTGGCGGCTTTCGAGCTGACAGGGACCAGCGATGATCGACAGGGGACGGTCGTTGGCGACGTCGAGCTCGCCGATGCGAACGGTGCGCGCGCTCACACGAGTCTCGACTGCTCGACCGCCGCCTTGACGAAGCTGGTGAACAGCGGATGCGGCTCGAAGGGTTTCGACTTTAGCTCGGGGTGGTACTGCACGCCGATGAACCACGGATGATCCGGGATCTCGATGATCTCGGGCAGCGTGCCGTCCGGCGACATGCCGGAGAAGATCATGCCGGCCGATTCCAGCCGCTCGACATAGGCCGGATTGACCTCGTAGCGGTGGCGATGGCGCTCGCTGATCGAGGTAGAGCCGCCATAGACCTCGGAGACGCGGCTGCCCTTGGCGAGCTTCGCTTCATAGGCGCCGAGCCGCATGGTGCCGCCGAGATCGTCCTCGGCGTTGCGGCGCTCGATCTGGTTGCCGCGCATCCACTCGGTGAGCAGGCCGACCACCGGCTCCGAGGTCGGGCCGAACTCGGTCGAGCTCGCATTCTTGATGCCGACCAGGTGCCTCGTCGCCTCGATCACCGCCATCTGCATGCCGAAGCATATGCCGAAGTAAGGCACCTCGCGCTCGCGCGCGAACTGGGCGGCCGAGATCTTGCCCTCGGTGCCGCGCTCGCCGAAGCCGCCGGGCACGAGGATGCCGTGCACATGCTCCAGGTGCTGGACGGCGTCCTCCTTCTCGAAGACGACGCTGTCGATCCAGTCGAGCTTGACGCGCACGTTGTTGGCGATGCCGCCATGCGCCAGCGCTTCGGCCAGCGACTTGTAGCTGTCGCGGAGGTTCATGTACTTGCCGACGATCGCGATCGAAACCTCGCCTTCCGGCTGGCGCACGCGATGGACGATCGACTTCCAGCGCGAGAGGTCCGGCTCCTTCTCGACGAGGCTGAAATGGCGGACGACGGCGGTGTCGAGGCCTTCGGCGTGATAGGCGACCGGCACCTGGTAGATCGTGTCGACATCGAGCGCCTGCACGACGTTGTCCGGCTGCACGTTGCAGAACAGCGCGATCTTGCGGCGCGCGTCCTTCGGGATCTCCATCTCGGTGCGGCAGACGACGATGTCGGGCTGGATGCCGAGGCTCTGCAGCTCCTTGACCGAGTGCTGGGTCGGCTTGGTCTTGAGCTCGCCGGCGGAGCGGATGTAGGGCACCAGCGTCAGGTGTATGAACAGCGTCTTCTCGCGGCCGAGCTCGTTGCCGATCTGCCGGATGGCCTCGAGGAAGGGCAGGCTCTCGATGTCGCCGACGGTGCCGCCGATCTCGCAGAGGATGAAGTCCTCGTCCGCGGTCTCCGCCTGGACGAATTCCTTGATCGCGTCGGTGACGTGCGGGATCACCTGAACGGTGGCGCCGAGATAGTCGCCGCGGCGCTCCTTCGCCAGCACGTTGGAATAGATGCGCCCGGTGGTGACGCTGTCGGATTTGCGCGCCGGAACGCCGGTGAAGCGCTCGTAATGGCCGAGGTCCAGATCGGTCTCGGCCCCGTCATCGGTGACGTAGACCTCGCCATGCTGGTAGGGGCTCATGGTCCCCGGATCGACGTTGAGATAGGGG
>VGEH01000090.1 GCA_016869375.1 Alphaproteobacteria bacterium
TGCCCAAGGTCGCCATCACGGCCTGCATGCGCAAGCTGCTCGGCATTCTCAATGCAATCCTCAAAACTTCCGCACCGTGGAAGAACGCCTGAAAGACTATGAAACCATCTTGCAAACACAGTCGCTCCCCCCCTGCTCGGGAGAGCGACTCGATGGGAGGGATAGGGAGGGGGCCTCGTGGTCGCTACGCCGCCACCGCCTTAACCCCGCGCGCCTGCAGCAGGCGATCGAGCTTGCCGGCCAGCGCCGGCGTGACACCCGTCATCGGCAGGCGCAGCTCGGGCGAGGCGATCAGGCCCCGGCGCCAGAGCCAGTGCTTGATCGGGGCAGGACTCGGCTCGGCGAAGAGGAGCCGCACGAGATCGATGAGCTCGCGCCAGCGCGCGAGGGCAGCGACGCGGTCGCCGGCGAGAAGGTCTTCTCGCACGCGGAGGAAGGCGGCGGAGTCGGCCTGGGCGGAGACGGCGATGGCGCCGTCGGCGCCGTTCGAGAGCGCGCCGTGGAACTGGATATCCTCGCCCGTCAGCACGGAGAAGCCCTTGGGCCGGAAGCGCAGCAGATCGACGCTCTGCTGCGGATCGATGCCGCAATCCTTGATGCCGCAGATATTCGGGTGCGCCTCGACCAAGCCGAACAGCGTCTCGTTCAGCAGGTTGACGCTGGTGCGGTAGGGGATGTTGTAGAGCAGCACCGGCCGCTCGGTCGTCTCGGCGAGCTGGGCGAAGTGCCGGAAGAGCCCTTCCTGCGAGGGCCGCGAATAGGAGGGGCAGGAGATCAGGTAGCCGTGCAGCGGCCAACTCCGCGTCGCCGCGAGCCGCCTCACCATCGCGCGGGTGTCGCTGCCGGCGAGGCCGAGCAGCACCGGCACGCGGCCGGCGACCTCGCGCGCCGCGAGGGTGGTCAGGCGCTCGATCTCGTCATCGTCGAGGGTCAAGCCCTCGCCGGTCGTGGCGGCGAGGATGAAGCCCGCGACCGGCACTTCGAGGAAATGCCGGAGGAGCCGGAGGAACGAGGCCTCGTCGAGGCGGCCGTCGCGGAACGGCGTGACTAAGGGGAGCCAAACGCCGTCGAAGCGGGGACTGGGCGTGTCGGTGGTGGTCATGATGCCCTTCTCTGGTTGGGTCCGGCGAAGGGCAGGGAGCAGACATGAAAAAGCCCCGTCCGAAGCCGGAGGGGTCCTGGTTGATCCTGATGAAGCGAGCGCTCTTGAGCGCGGCCGACGGCTCTCCAAATCCCTCTCTAGGGGTGACGCTTTCGCGAGGAGAGGTGACGGGCACGCATGCTGGCATTCTTCGCGCAGGCGGTGCGGGGTGTCAACCGACGATCAGCTCCGCTTCGACACCGATTTCGGCGGGTCGGCCTTGATCTTCCCGAGCTCTTCGAGCGCGTAGTCGATCTCGGCCGGCGTATTGGTGATCGCCGGCGTGAGCCGCACATGGGGGCGGGCGTAGGGGGCGACAGAGGCGATGATGCGGCGCTCGCGGAGCTTCCGCACCACGGCGTTCGGCGACATGTCCTCGATGTCGAAGGAGACGATGCCGGCGGAGAGCTCGGGCGGATTCGGCGTGATCAGGCGCAGCTTCTCGATCGCGCCCATGCCCTCCTTCAGGCGCGTCGCCAGCTCGGCGGTGCGGGCGGCCACCTTCTGCTTGCCGATCGTCTCGTGGAACTTGAAGGCTTCCGCCAACGCCCATTGATGCTCGAAGGCCTTGAAGCCGCCGGGCATGAGGCCCCAGCCGGTCTGGATCGTATCGGGCGCGTCCCGGCCCTTCTGCCAGGCTGCCCAGGAGGCGCCGTCGGTGAAGCTCGGGATCGTCGGCAGCACATCCTTGAAGCCGCGCTTGCCGGCAACGACGATGCCGGTGCCGCGCGGGCCGAACAGCCATTTGTGGCATCCCGCGACGAAGAAGTCGCATCCCAGCGACTCCATCGTGATGTCCTGGTTGGCGAAGCCGTGCACGCCGTCGACCGACAGCAGCACGTGGTCGGCCTCGTCGCGCTTCTTGTTGATCTCGACGATCCGGTCGGCGATCTGGCGGACCGGCATCTTCAGCCCGGTCGAAGAGTGTACGTAGGTGAGCGCGACGGCGCGCGTCTTGTCGTTGATGTTCTCGACGATGCGCCCGACCATCGCATCCGCGGTCACCTCGCCGATGTCGGGGAACAGCGAGAGGCGGCGGATCAGCGCGCCCGTCCGGCGCGCGGCCAGCCGCGTCGCTTCGTGCGTGACGTAGTAGTCCTGCTCGCTGACCAGGATCTCCTGGCCTGGCTTCAGCTTGAGCCCGTGATAGACCAGCGCCAGGCCCATGGTCGTCGATTCCGTCAGCGCCACCTGCTTGGTCTCGACGCCGAGGTATCTGGCGGCCGCGCTCATGCTCGCATCGCGCAGCCGGTCGTTGTTCTCATGCACGTATTGGGTGGGATCGGTATCGAGCGCACGCCGATAGGCCTCGATCGCTTGCCTGACCGGCTCGGGGTGCGCGGCGAGCAGCAGCGCGCTCAGGTGGACCATGTCCGGCGAGAAGGTGAATTGCCTGCGCACGTTGTCCCACTCGTCGCCGCTGGCAAATCTGGTGAAATCGGGGCTGGGTTCGGTTGCCGGCGGCGCTTCGGCCTTCGGCGGCGGGTCGCGCGTGTCCGGCCCGCTCTCGCGGGTCGCGGCGATTGTCGTGGCGCCGGCGCCGATGGTGAGGCCGGCAGCGGCCATGAAGCCGCGTCTGGTGAAACGCATGGGTCCGGGCTCCGGTGCTTTTTCGGCGCGTGCGCTTTCAACGCCCGGGCTCCGGACCTGTTCCGCCTCGTCGGCGGCGTCCTTGACCCTTGTTTCCGATCCGATAGGGTTTTCCGATCAGGGGTAGAGGCGCCGTGAGAGCGCTTGCCCTGCCAACAGGAGGAAACACGCCATGATCGATCCGCGTACCGTCCGCCGCCTTGCTGCCGGCGTCGCGCTCGCCGCGCTCGCCGCGTCCCCGGCGCTCGCCCAAGGCACGCTCAAGTTCGCGCCGCATGCCGACCTCAAGGTGGTCGACCCCATCACCAACACCGCGGCGATCACGCTGCTCCATTCCTACATGATCTTCGACACGCTCTATGCGTTCGACGAGAAGTACCAGGCGCAGCCGCAGATGGTGCAGAGCCATACGGTCTCGGCCGACGGGCTCACCTACACCTTCAAGCTCCGCCCCGGGCTCAAATTCCATGACGGCTCGGCCGTCACCACCAAGGACGTCGTCGCCTCCGTCAAGCGCTGGGCGGCGCGCGACTCCAACGGCCGCGCGATGACGGCGGCCGGCGCCACCTTCGCCGCGGTCGACGACCAGACCTTCACCATCACGCTGAAGGAGAAGTGGGGCCTCGTCCTCGACTCGCTCGCCAAGCTGAGCGCCAACGTCGCCTTCATCATGCGCGAGAAGGAGGCCTCGACCGATCCGAACACGCCGATCACCGAGACGATCGGCTCTGGCCCCTTCACCTTCGAGAAGGCCGAATGGGTGCCTGGCTCGAAGGTCGTCTACAAGAAGTTCGCGGGCTATGTGCCGCGCAACGAGCCGGCGAACATGTATTCCGGCAGCAAGGCGGTGAAGGTCGACCGCGTCGAATGGATGTACCTGCCGGACTCGAACACCGCCGCCGCGGCGCTCAACGCCGGCGAGATCGACATCTACGAGAACCCGACGATCGACCTGCTGCCTGTGCTTCGTCGCAACAAGGACATCGTCATCGCTAACCACAATCCGAGCGGCTGGATCAGCTACATCCGCCCGAACCATCTGCACCCGCCCTTCAACAACGTGAAGGCGCGCCAGGCGCTCGCTCACCTGGTCAACCAGGAAGACTACATGCGCGTCGCGGTTTCGAGCGACCCGACGAACTGGAAGGTGTGCTGGGCATGGATGTCCTGTGGCTCGCCGATGGAAAGCGAGGTCGGCGCCGAGATCTACAGGAAGCCCGACATCGAGAAGGCGAAGCAGCTGCTCGCCGAGGCCGGATACAAGGGCGAGAAGATCACCGTCTTCCAGGCGACCGACATCCAGGACCTTCGCGACATTGCCGCGGTGACCAACGACAACCTACGCAAGGTCGGCGCCAACCTCGACATCCAGACCAACGACTGGGCGACGCTGGCGGCGCGCCGAGGCAAGAAGGAAGCGCCGGCCGACGGCGGCTGGAACATCTTCCACACACGCTCGCTCGGCGTGGAGTTCTCCAGCGCACTCACCAACTTCGCGCTGGCGGCGCCCTGCGACGGCCGCGGCTGGTTCGGCTGGAACTGCGACGAGCAGACCGAGAAGCTGCGCAAGGACTGGGCGGCCGAGCCCGACCTCGAGAAGCGCAAGGCCATCGGCGTCGAACTGCAGAAGCGCGCGGTGGAGACGATGCCCTACATCCCGGTCGGGCAGAGCTTCCCGCCGATCGCTTATCGCAGCAACGTCACCGGCCTCCTGAAGACGCCGATCCAGGTGCTCTGGAACGCCGAAAAGAAGTAGCCGGCCGTCTCACCTCGAACCCCTCTCCCGTGCGAAGCGCGGGGGAGGGGGTACGAAGGTTCCCCCTCATGTCATCCACCCTCGACATCCGCTCCTTCGCCGCCACGCCGACCGAGGCGGACGAAAAATTCCACGCCGCTTGCCGCGAGGCCGGCATCGCGCCCGTCACCTTCGCGCATCCGCTGAAAGGCCCCGAGGGCGAGCCGCTCGCGACGACGATTGCACTGCTCGGTCCGCATGAATCGAAGAACGTGCTGATGGTCGTCTCCGGCACGCATGGTGTCGAAGGCTATGCCGGCGGCGGCGTCATGGTGCAGCTCCTGAACGACGCGACGTCGATCAAGCTGCCGAAGGACACCGCCGTCCTCTTCGTCCACCAGATCAATCCATGGGGCCTCGCCTGGAACCGGCGCGAGAACGAGGACAATGTCGACCTCTTCCGCAACCTGCTCTATTGCGATCCGCCCTACACCGATAATCCCGGCTTCGACGACCTCGCCGATGCGCTGGGGCCGGCGGCGTGGTCGGGGCCGGTGCGCGAAGCCGCCGACCGCAAGCTCGCGAGCTTCGTGCAGAAGAACGGCGAGCGCGAGCTGACCCGCATCATGCGGCTGGGTCAGCACAAGCATCCGAAGAGCCTGACCTATCACGGGCGCGGCCCGACCTGGTCGAAGCGCGTGGTCGACCGCATCATCGACGGCTGGCTTGCTCATGCGAGCACCGTCACGACGCTCGACATCCACACCGGCTACGGCCCGCCCGGCGACGGCCTCATCATGTCCTACGACCTGGAGGGCTCGCCGGGCCTCGCCTGGAAGCGCGAGTGGTTCGGCGATGTCCATGTCTGCGGCCACGATCCGCTGATCCCGGTGCATGCGCGCTGGCCCTATGACATCGTCGCCGACCGGGTGCCCGGCGCACGCGTTCGCACCATCGCGCTCGAATACGGCACCGCCGAGGCCGACCTCCTCGACTTCGATCTCGTGCGCGAGAACAACTACCATCACCTTTACGGCGATGCGCTCTCGCCGGAAGGGCGTGCGATCCAGAAGCGGTTCCGCGCCTGCTTCTATGTCGAGACCGATGCCTGGAAGAAGAAGGTGCTGAAGCGCGGCGTCGAGGTCTTCAACCTCAGCCTCGCCGGCCTGGGGAAGTGGGCCAGGGTCTAGCGCGAGGTTGCCACTCGGGCCCGTCATCGCCATGTTAGCGGTCCGTTCCAGATTGCCCGCGAGCCTCAATGTCTGATCGTTCCACCACCGATGTCGCCATCATCGGCGCCGGCCCTGTGGGTCTTTTCGCCATCTTCGAGTGCGGCATGGTCAAGGTCCGCGCGCATGTGATCGACGCCCTCGACATGCTGGGCGGGCAATGCGCGGCCCTCTATCCGGAGAAGCCGATCTACGACATCCCCGGACACCCGAGGATCGATGCGCAGGAGCTGATCCACAAGCTCGCCGAGCAGGCCGCGCCCTTCGCACCGACCTATTCGCTCGGCCAGCAGGTGACCTCGCTCATGCGCAACGACGGCGGCTTCCTGCTCGGCACCTCCGGCGGCATGGAGATCCAGGCCAAGACGGTGATCATCGCCGCCGGCGTTGGCGCCTTCGGGCCCAACCGTCCGCCACTCCCGGGCATCGAGGCCTTCGAGGGCAAGAGCGTCCACTACCTGGTGAAGAAGCGCGAAGACTTCCGCAACAAGCGCATCGTCATCGCCGGCGGCGGCGACTCCGCCGTCGACTGGGCGCTGTCGCTCTGCGAGGTGGCGGCGAAGGTCATGGTCGTGCATCGCCGGCCGAAATTCCGCGCCGCGCCCGAAAGCGAGGCGCGCCTGAAGGCGCTCGCCGACGAGGGCCGCATCGAGCTGGTCGTGCCCTACCAGCTGAAAGCGCTCGAGGGCACGGACGGGCAGCTATCCAAGGTCATCGTCGCCACCCTGGACGGCAAGGAGCGTGCGCTCGACTGCGACGCGCTGCTGCCCTTCTTCGGTCTTTCGATGAATCTCGGACCCATCGCCGAATGGGGCCTCAAGCTTCAGAAGGGCCAGATCGAGGTTCAGCCCTCGACCTGCGAGACCAGCGAGGCGGGCATCTTCGCCATCGGCGACATTGCCCAGTATGCGGGCAAGCTGAAGCTGATCCTCTCCGGCTTCGCCGAGGCGGCATCGGCCGCGCATGCGATCCGCGCCCTCGTCTATCCCGGCGAGGTCTTCCACTTCGAGTACTCGACGACCCAGGGCGTGCCCGGCGCGTGAGGGCGTGGTGGGATGCTAACTCCATCGGTTGGCGGCACTCGCAGTCTGCCTAAGGGCAAACCTTCTGCTTAAGCCGATGACATCGATCCGAATGGCCTCATAGAAACACGCATGCCGGGAGGCTGGAGCCCGGATGCGGTCAGTAGTCGCGTGCCATGCGCTTCATCAGATCGGCCCGGGCCCTTTTGAAGATGTTCTTGTCGGTGGGAAGCCGATCCATGTCGCGCTTGGCTTCGGCGAAGCGGCCAAGCTCGATAAAGCACAAGGCCCGATACCACCTGATTGTGCTCACATTGAAGTCCGGAAAACGGGCTTCTGCCCGATCGTAGGCGTCGATAGCTTCTTCATATCGATCGAGATAGTGGAGGTTCTCGGCGAGGTGGAAATACGGGATGTCCCGATCCGGGAACAGCTCGATGCAGGTTGCCCAGTCGTCGAGGGCCTCCTCGTACCGCTGTAGCGCATGCAGCGAGTGTGCTCTCCAGACATAGGCGCCGAAGTGCGGCGGGCTCGCGCTCAGGTAGTTCGTGCAAATCTCGATCGCCGTCTCAAATCGATCCGCCCGCCAAGCTTCTCTCGCTCGGTCGATGATCGGCGGATCAGTGTCATCGTCTGCGTTCATTGGCTTCTGCACCATGCGTCGCCGCTCGATCGCCAGCTGCTTCTTGCCACCGACAGGATTGCCTCCGCATTCCTCGCTGACAAGGCCATCGATGCACTCGGCGGTTGCGCGCCCATACATCAGGGGGCTGCGCTGATATGAGGGCTTCCTGAACTCCTCATAGCACCTTCTGATCGCCTCTCTCCATTGCTCCTCGCAGTGCGGTTTGTCGGGGAAAGGATTGACCGGCGGCGGTCTGTTTCCGCCACCGCTACCGCCCCGACCCGTTCCTCCGCTGCCGATGCCGGGTCGCGTCGGTCGAGACGGGCGCGTCGGCCCTCCCCTGGCCGGCCCGCGCACCAGTACAAGACGTGGATCGCCGGAGGGTCCCGATGTCCATTGGCCGCCGTCCGGCGAGCCAACCGGAACGCGCGGCTGGGGGCGTCCATGGATTCGTTCGTAGTCACGCGAGTCCTTCGTTTCCGCATCCCCGTTGTCGACAGGTCCGTAGCCGAGTGCTGCGCGCTTTTCATTGACGGTGAGGAAATCGGCAGCCTGGATCTGTTGCCATTTGAGGAGACGCCGCGGCGCCAGCGCCGGCACCTCGTCGAGATCATGGGCGAGGCGGAGGTCGCTACCGAACATTGGCGCGAGCCAGCCGGTGAGTGCTGAAGACAAGCGATCGAGCAGCGGAATGACCGTGTGCTCCCAGAGCTCGAGGCGGGCGTCGGCGCGGTTCGAGTATGTCGCCTCGCCGGCGACGACGAGCAGATGCGGGACGCCGAAGGCGGCGGCGATCTCGCGCGCGGCCTGCGCCTTCATCTGCGCGAAATCCATATCCTTCGGCGAGAAGCCCAGCTCCTTCCAGTCGACATCGCCGCCGAGGACCAGCGGGCGGCCTGCTTGCCGTGGACCTTGCGTGCGGTCGAGCAGAGCCTCCTCGACGCAGCGGATGCCGTCAGGGCCGGGATCGAAGCGGAAGACGAGCGCACCGGAGGGGCGCGCGCCGTTCTGCAGGAGAGCGGCGGTGTGCTCGGCGGCGGCATTGTGCTGGTCGATCGACGCCGCCGCAGCCTCGATCGGCGAAAGGCCGTACCAATCGTCGAGCGGATGAAAGTCGCGGAGATGCAGCACGTCGGAAGCGCCGGTGATCGGGTTGACCGGCCAGTCGACGCTACGACCTTCAACTTCGTAGCGATAGGCGCGAGGCACGCCGGACACGTCCGGGACGATGCGCATGCGATCGGGTCTGAGCGCGTAAAGTTCGCGAGGAGGTGAACTGTCTGGACTGATAACTTCGAGATAGGCATTGCCGGAGAGGAGCAGGTGGCTGATCGCCGCCTCGATGAGTTCCGGTTCTGACTGGCGCGGGTTCGGCCGGCGCAGGAGATCGAGGAGGGGATGCCGATCAAGTTCCTGAGCTCCTTTGTAGAGAAGCCACGGCACCGAGGCGCAGGCGCGTGCCACGTCACGCACGCAGCGATAGGCGACGACGTTCTTGCGATAGCCCTCGTCGGCGAGGCGGTCATAGCGGCGCGGTGTCCAGCGCGCAGGCGCGAGGCCGACCGCAGCCACGGCCGCGCCAGCACGCGAGGATTTCCGCGCCAGGAGCGCGGAAAGGCGGTCCATCATGGTCATGGAAATTGCTCCGGACGCGCCGGTGGCGCGTCACTCTCGGGAGGTTGGGTCTAGGGGCAGATTCTTTGGGAGATCGGGCCGAAACCCACGTCTCCCCAGTAGCGCCGATCCTGTCAAAAGCAGGCCTTGCCGTCAAGGGCTATTTTCCGCAAATGCGGATTTTTACCGGAGAGGCTTGCCGCAGCAAAATCGCCGGCGTATCTCTGTACAGAGCATGTACAGAAGGCAGTCATGGCCCAGGTGAATCTCCATACAACGCCCGAATTCGAGGAAGCCCTTTCGGCGCTGATGGAGGGGCGCAAGCTCAAGAGCAAGTCCGAGGCGATCCGGCTTGCGGTGCAGGAAGCGGCCGCTCCCTACCGCGCTCGCAAGAAGCGGGACCTGTCGGTGCTGATCGGTCTTGTCGACCGTTTCCCCGACCGACGACGGACGGGCAAGACCTCGGCGGAGCTTCTGGCGGAAATCGACGACGAGATGGACAAGAAGCTGGAGCGCCTGAGCACGCGGCGCCGATGATCATCGATTCTTCGGTCGTGGTCGCGCTGGCTGTTCGCGAGCCCCTGTCACAATGGATATCGACGACGCTGGCGGGCTATCCAGACGAAGATCTCTTCATGTCATGGGTCAACGTCGCGGAAGCCTCCATAGCGGTCGCGCGTGAAAGTGTACAGGCGAGCGAGGCGCTCGAGCCCACGCTTGTCGCGCTCGGCATTGAGCTTCTCGATACCGACTTCTCCATCGTCCAAGTGGTGACGGAAGCGCGCTATCGCTTCCCGATCAACTTCGGCGACTGCTTCGCCTATGCTCATGCGAAGCTGCGTAACGAGCTGTTGCTGACGCTCGATGCCGATTTCTTGAAGACCGATCTCGAGCGCGTGCTTCATCCGAAGCGTCGACGCTAACCCCTCACGCCGCCGGCAAAGTGAGCTCGACCGTGGTACCCGTGCCGGGTTCGGAGTCGAGATCGACCTTGCCGCCATGGAGCTCGATCAGGCGGCGGACCAGCGCGAGGCCGAGGCCGGCGCCGGCCTGGCCCTGGACGGCGGCGCCGCGGACGAAGGGCTCGAATATCTGCGCCTGACGCTCGCGCTCGATGCCGATGCCGGTGTCGGCGACGCGGAAGACGATGCTGGTCGTCTCGCGCCGGGCCGAGATCAGGATGTGACCGCCTCGCGGCGTGAACTTGGTCGAGTTGGAGACGAGGTTGAGCAGCACCTGCTTCAGGCGCACCTCGTCGACGCGCATGCTGCCGATATTGGCCGGGCAGTCGATCGACAGCGCGAGGCCGCGGCTGCGCACCGCGTCGTTGCTCAGGCCGGTCACCTGGTGCATGAGGCTCGCGATGTCGATATCGGTGCGGTTGAGCGCGAGGTAGCCCGCCTCGATCGAGGAGAGGTCGAGGATGTCGTTGATCAGCGTCACCAGCCGGTCGGAGGCGGTGATGATCGAGCGTGCATGATCGAGCTGGCGCTCGTTCAGGCTGCCGAAATACTGGTCGGTCAGCACCTGCGCGAAGCCGACGATGGCATTCAGCGGCGTGCGCAGCTCGTAGGAGACGTTGGCGATGAACTCTGTCTTGAGCCGGTCCGCCGTCTCCAGTGCCTCGTTGCGGTCGCGGAGCGCACGTTCGACGCGGAGGGAGTCCGTCACGTCCTGGTAGATCAGCAGCGTCGCGCCATCCGGCAGTGCGACACGGGCAAAGTCGAGCACATTGCCGTCCAACCGCTCGACACGCCCCGAGGCGGTCTCGCGCGTGCCTTCGGCAAGCTCGAGGCCGGCCAGGCCCGAGCCTTCCTGCAGCAGCTCGCCGATACGCCGCGCGACCTCGTTCAGATGCGGCTTCTGCGCCAGGAAGGCGTCGTCGAGCTTCCACAGGCGCGCGAAGGCGGGATTCGAGATCTGCAGGCGACCGTCGCCGGTGAAGGCGGCGATGGCTTCGCCGAGACTGTCCAGCGTCTCGCGCTGGACCGCGATCAGCGTGTTGTAGGAGCGCTCGACGGCGACGCGATCGGAGACATCGTCGAAGGCGAAGAGGAGACCGCCCTGCGGGTGCGGGGAAACGGTCTGACGGATCGTTCGCCCGTCGGGCAAATGAAGGAACTCCTCGACCGGGTCGATGAGCCCGGTGAAGAGCTGCGTCCATTGCCGCTTCGCCTGGGCGAAGTCGGCATATTCAGGGAGCCGCCGGCGATGGCGCAGGAGCTCGATCACGGCGGAGAAGTCGGGCTCGGTCGCGAGCCAGCGGCGATCGAGCTGCCAGAGCTCGACGAAGGCGGTGTTGAACAGGCGAAGCCGCTTGTCGCGGCCATAGATCGCTATCGCAGTCGTGAGCTTCTGCAGCAGCTCGCCATGCGCGGCGACATGGCGGGCGAGCTCGTCCTGGGTTTCGGCGAGCTGGGTCACGTCGCGGGCATGGCCGACGACAGCACCGTCCGGTGTCGCCGATTCGACGATCTCGATGAGGCAGCGGCGGCCATTGATGACGACATTGGTGCTCTCGGCCTGCTCGCCGCCCGAACGCTGGGCGCGTTGGGCAAGGCTGCGCCCGACACGATCGGCCGGCCCGCCATCGCCGACGAGTCCCTCGGCCGCCCTGTTGCGATAGGCGAGGTCGAGGCTGCCGGGCTGGCGATACCAGACCGGCGTCGGCACGCGGTCGAGCATGATCTCGCGCGCATCGAGGCTCGACTGCATGCGCGCGCGCTCCTCCGCCGTGCGCTCGGCGGCTGTGACGTCGCGGAGCCAGGCGAAGCAGCTGTCTCCGTTCGGATCGGTCGAGCGCCCGGCGATCACGCGCCAGATGCGGCCGTCGCTGTCATGGACGCGGCGGTCGACGCCCGAGCCTTCGGTCGCGATGCGGCGGAACGCGTCGGCGAGCTCCGTACGGTCGGGCTCGACCAGGCGGGAAAGGAAAGGACCGGCGCCGGCCCGCTCATCCGCCTTGATCTGGCGGGCGAGCGAGGGCGAGAGTCGGGCATCGGCAGGATCGGAAGTCCACAGCAGGAGGCCGTCAGGGGCCTCGGCGATGGCGCGGGCGAGGCCGGCCGCCTCGACCTGGGCCACGCGCGCCTGGCGGCGGTTGCGGTGGGCGACAACGGCCAGCGCCGCCGCCAATGCGGCGAGGGCCCCTAGGAGCAGGATCTCGAAGGGGCCGTCGATCACTCAACCTCAGTAGCGATAGGTGTCGGGCTTGAACGGTCCCGCGTTGCTGACGCCGAGGTACTCAGCCTGCTTCTCCGTGAGCTTGGTCAGCTTGGCGCCGACCTTGGCAAGATGCAGCGCCGCCACCTTCTCGTCCAGGTGCTTCGGCAGCACGTAGACCTGCTTCGCGTACTTGCCCGGATTGCTCCAGAGCTCGATCTGCGCCAGCACCTGGTTGGTGAAGGAGGCGCTCATGACGAAGCTCGGATGGCCGGTGGCGCAGCCGAGATTCACCAGGCGTCCCTTGGCGAGCACGATCAGCCGCTTGCCGTCGGGGAAGACGACCTCGTCGACCTGCGGCTTCACCTCTTCCCACTTGTAGTTCTGCAGCGCCGCGATCTGGATCTCGGAGTCGAAGTGGCCGATGTTGCAGACGATGGCGCGGTCCTTCATCTGCCGCATGTGGTCGAGCGTGATCACGTCGACCGAGCCGGTGGCGGTGACGAAGATGTCGCCGGTCGAGGCGACGTCCTCCATCGGCAGGACCTGGTAGCCTTCCATCGCCGCCTGCAGCGCGCAGATCGGATCGATCTCGGTGACGACGACCCGCGCCCCGCCCGCACGAAGACTCGCGGCCGAGCCCTTGCCGACATCGCCATAGCCGCAGACAACCGCGACCTTGCCCGAGAGCATGACGTCGGTGGCGCGGCGGATGCCGTCGACGAGGCTCTCGCGGCAGCCATAGAGGTTGTCGAACTTCGACTTGGTCACGGAGTCGTTGACGTTGAAGGCCGGCACCAAGAGCGTGCCCTTCTCGGCCATCTCCTTGAGGCGGCGGACGCCGGTGGTCGTCTCCTCGGAGATGCCGCGGCACTGCTTCATCAGCTCCGGATATTTGTCGTGCATGACCTGGGTGAGGTCGCCGCCATCATCCAGGATCATGTTCGGCGTCCAGCCGTCCGGTCCGTGGATGGTCTGCTCGCAGCACCACCAGTATTCCTCCTCGGTCTCGCCCTTCCAGGCGAAGACCGGGATGCCGGCGGCGGCGATCGCCGCGGCGGCATGATCCTGGGTCGAGAAGATATTGCACGAGGACCAGCGGATCTCGGCGCCGAGCGCCGCCAGCGTCTCGATCAGCACGGCGGTCTGGATCGTCATGTGCAGCGATCCGGCGATGCGGGCACCCTTGAGCGGCTTCTTCGGGCCGTACTCTTCGCGGGTCGCCATCAGGCCGGGCATCTCGGTCTCGGCGATCCGGATCTCCTTCCGGCCCCAATCGGCCAGCGTGATGTCCTTCACCTTGTAGTCAGCCGTCGTGGCCTTCTTGGCGGCAGTCATGAGCGATCCTTCTTCGGGAAGTAGAAATGAGGGGGCGGGCGGTCAGTCGTCCGCGGTAGACATATAAGGACATCCTTATATGGTAATCTGTCAAGGGCTATTGCGACCGGATCGATCCCGATCGCGACATCCCAGCTAAGTCTTTGAACGACCTGGAGTCGCAATCTTGGAGGAGGCGAAGCTGCTCTGGTCGTAGACCCGCCGGATGCCCTCAAGATCGGCCGATGACAGCGAACCGGCCGCCGACGCGCGGACATTCTCTTCGACCTCCTCGGGCTTCAGCATGCCGGGGATGACGGTGCCGATCTCGGGATACGAGAGGCAAAAGCGGAGCGCGATCAGCGCCGGGCTCTGCCTGTCGCGCTCGGCAATCCTGTGGGTGAAGCTGCGGCCGGCCTCGACCCATTCCTTGATGCGCTCGCGCGACCAGTTGGCGCGATGGTCGCCTGCGCCGAACTGGACGTTGGCGTCGAGCGCGCCGCTCAGGAAGCCGAAGGCGAGCGGCGTGCGTCCGATGACGCCGGTCTGGGTCTCCCTCGCGAGATCGAGCAAGCCGGCCTCGATCGCGCGCTGATCGGCCAGGTTGAAATTGACCTGCACGACCGGGAAGGAGAATTCGCGGATCGCCGTCACCGCCTCGGCCGGCGCCTTGGTCGAGATGCCATAGGCGCGAACCTTCCCGGCGCGTTCCAGGTCGCGCAGCGTCTCGACGATGTCCGGATCGGCGCGGAGGATGTCGGCCGTCGGGTTGTGAAGCTGCAGAAGGTCGATGCGCTCGCGCTTCAGGCGCTGGAGCGAACGGTCGACTCCGGCACGGATGCCGGCCGGCGAGAAATCGGGCTGCTTCGAGAAATCCTCATGGCCGGCCTTGGTCGCGATGATGATGCCGTCGCGCCTGCCGAAGGCCTGGCCGAGCAGGGTTTCGGAGTGACCGTTGCCATAGGCCTCGGCCGTATCGAAGAAGGTGACCCCGAGATCCGCCGCGCGCTTCAGCGCGGCGAGCGAGGTCGCATCGTCGGTCCTGCCGTAGGAGGCGCCGGGGACCATGCCGCCGATGCCCCAGCAGCCGAAGCCGATCTCCGAAACCGTGATGCTGGTGCGGCCGAGAACCCGTGTGCGCATGGCGCGGGACCATAGTCCCGCAACCCGTCTCTCGCTAGGCCCGATGGTAGGGGTGGCCGGCCCAGATCTTCTCGGCGCGATAGAGCTGTTCGGCGAGCAGACCGCGGACGACGAGATGCGGCCAGGTCATCGCGCCTAGGGCGAGCAGCAGCCTCGCGCGCTTCCTCACCTCGTCGGCGAGGCCGTCGGCGCCGCCGATGATGAAGGCCACCGTTGCGGCCCCGCCATCGCGCCATTGCGCCAGGGTCTTGGCGAAGGTCTCGGAGGAGATTGACTTGCCGCGCTCGTCGAGCGCGACCAGGACCGCGTCGTCGGGAACGGATTTGAGCAGAAGCTCGGCCTCGCGGTCCTTGAGGCCGGGACCGGGGCGTTTCGATTCCACCTCGATCAGGCGGATCGGTGTCGTCAGCCGCTCGGAGTATGCCTCCCAAAGCGCGCGCTCGGGGCCTCCGCGCGCGCGGCCGACGGCCACGACCAGGAAGCGCATGTCAGCTCATGCGGTGGCGGCGAGCCCGGACGCGGTCTCCGGCGGCAGCTCCATCCCCCACATCTTCTCGAGGGCGTACTGCTTGCGGATCTCGGGGCGGAAGAGATGGATGATGACGTCGCCGCCATCGATCAGCACCCAGTCGCCCACGGACTTTCCCTCGATCCTGACCTTGGTCGAGCCGGCCGCCCTGAGCTTTTCCTCGAGGTGCTGGGTCATGGCGCCGAGATGCCGGGCGTTCCGGCCCGAGGCGATGACCATGAAGTCGGCGTATGAAGCCTTGCCGTTCAGATCGATGACGACCGGCTCCATCGCCTGATCGTCGTCGAGTACCGTTTCGACCGCCTTGAGCATCTGCTCGGTGACGGTCGGGGTTTTCTTGCGTCGCGCTATGTCAGGGTCCTCCATCGCATGACCGAGGGCGACCTGACTGCCAGTACTAGGTTCGTCGCTACCCCCGGTCGTTGAGTGCCTGCCCCTGCTTCTTCCCCTTCGACCTCGCGCGGCGGATCTCCGTCGCGGAAGACTTGTGAAGGGGCGTCGGCAGGAACGCCCAGGCCGGCGGGGCTTTCGACGCCAAACCGTACGCCTTCCCGGGGTTTACCCGGGAGCGGCGGAACCGCTTGGCAGCCTTACCGGCCAACGCCCTCATAACATAGGAACCTCGTGCGAACACCGCAATGACAACCAGATGAAAGATCCGTGACCATTGCCGCCAGCGCACGACCTGCGAAAGATTGTCCGCCCCCATCAGCCAGACGAAGCGTGTCGTGGGAAAATGCCGGCGGAGCGCCGCCAGGGTGTCGACGGTGTAGCGGGTGCCGAGCCTGGCCTCGATGGCGCTGACGCGGATGCGCGGATGGTGGCGGGCGACGGCATGGGCGCCCCGCAGGCGCTCGGGGAGCGAGGCCATGCCCTCCATCGGCTTCAGCGGATTCTGCGGCGAGACCAGCCACCAGACATAGTCGAGGCCGAGGCGCTGGAGGGCCATCCGGCTGATATGCAGGTGCCCCTCATGCGCCGGGTTGAAGGATCCGCCGAGGAGGCCGATGCGGAGCCGGCGCATGCGTCAGGGCCGCGTCTGGCCGGTGCCGCGGACGACGTATTTCCAGCTGGTCAGGTGCTCGGCGCCGACAGGGCCGCGGGCATGCAGCTTGCCGGTCGAGATGCCAATCTCGGCGCCAAAGCCGAACTCGCCGCCATCGGCGAACTGGGTGGACGCGTTCCACAGCACAATCGCGGAGTCGATCTGTTGGAGGAACCGCTCGGCCGTCGCCTTGTCCTCGGTGACGATCGCATCCGTGTGCTGCGAGCCGTAGCGGCGGATGTGGTCGATCGCCTCCTCGACGCCGCCGACGATGCGGACCGAGAGGATCGCGTCCAGATACTCGGCCGACCAGTCGGCTTCGGATGCCGGCCTGGCGCGCGGATCGAGCGCGCGGGTCTCGGCGCAACCACGGATCTCGCAGCCGGTGGCGGTCAGATCGTCGAGGATGGGCTTCAGATGCGTCGCGGCGCAGCGCCGGTCGACGAGTAGCGTCTCGGTTGCGCCGCAGACGCCGGTCCGCCGCATCTTGGCGTTCAGCGTGACCTGACGCGCCATGGCGAGATCGGCAGTGCCGTCGACATAGGTGTGGCAAAGCCCGTCGAGATGCGCGATCACCGGCACGCGGCTCTCGGCCTGCACGCGCGCGATCAGCGATTTGCCGCCCCTCGGCACGATCACGTCGATGACGCCTTGCATCGCCAGCATGGCGCCGACTGCGGCGCGGTCCTTGGTCGGCACGAGCTGGATCGCGGCCTCGAGAAGTCCGGCGGCGCGCAATCCCTCGGCGAGGCAGGCGGCGATCGCGCTCGACGAATGGAAGCTCTCGGAACCCGCGCGCAGGATCGCGGCGTTGCCGGATTTGAGGCAGAGCGCGCCGGCATCGGCGGTCACGTTCGGCCGCGACTCGAAGATGATGCCGATGACACCCAAGGGCACGCGCACGCGCTCGAAGCGGAGGCCGTTCGGCTGCGTCCATGCCTTATCGGCCTGACCGACCGGATCGGGCAGCGTGGATACGTCCTCGACGCTCTTCGCGATAGACTCGACACGCTTCGCATCGAGCGCGAGGCGATCGAGGAAGGCCGAGGTGGCGCCGCCCGACTTCGCCTCGGCGACATCGCGGGCATTGGCATCGAGGATCTCGGAAGACGCGGCGCGGACTGCGGCAGCGGCGGCCTTCAGCGCGGCATTCTTGGCATCGGAGGATGCGAGAACGAGGGATCGGGCGGCGGTGCGGGCGTCGCGGCCGAGGCGCTCCATCGTCGCGGCGACATCGTCGCGTTCGCTGCGACGCGCGGTCACGACTGCTCCAGCACGAGGTCGTCGCGATGAATCATCTCGTCGCGGCCACGGTATCCCAGGATCGTTTCGATGTCGCCGCTCTTGTGCCCCTTGATGCGCTTCGCATCCTCGGCCGAATAGGCGGAGAGGCCGCGCGCCAGCACCGCGCCGTCCGCGTCGCGCACCTCGATCGGATCGCCGCGCTCGAAGCGCCCGCCGATCTCGACGATGCCGGCGGGCAGCAGGCTCTTGCCGCGGCCGAGCGCACGCACCGCGCCGGCATCGACCCTGACCCAGCCGACCGGCTTCACCGATCCCGCGATCCAGCGCTTGCGCGCCGTCTTCGGCTGCGTGTCCGGCTTGAACCAGGTGCATTTGGCGCCGTTGGCGAGGGCCGCCAGAGGATGCATGCGCTTGCCGTCGGCGATCGCCATGCGGCAGCCGGCGCCTTGCGCGATCTTGGCGGCGGCAATCTTGGTCACCATGCCGCCGGAGGAGTATCCGGGCGGCGCCTCGCCGGCCATTGCCTCGACATCGCCGGTGATGCGGCCGACCTCGTCGATATGCGCCGCCGCTTTGTCTTTGCGCGGATCGGCGGTGTAGAGCCCATCGATATCCGAGAGCAGCACCAGCGTATCGGCGGAGATCATCTGCGCCACCCGCGCGGCGAGGCGATCATTGTCGCCGAAGCGGATCTCGGATGTCGCGACGGTATCGTTCTCGTTGATCACCGGTACCGCGCCGAGCTCAAGCAGCGTCGAGATGGTGGCGCGCGCGTTCAGGTGCCGACGGCGCTCCTCGGTATCTTCGAGCGTGACCAGGACCTGCGCGCAGGTGATCTGATGGATCGCCAGCGCCTCCTGCCAGGCATGGGCGAGGCGGATCTGTCCGGTCGCGGCCGCTGCCTGCTTCTGCTCGAGCGCAAGCGCGCCTGATGGCAAGCCCAGATGCCGGCGCCCGAGCGCGATGGCGCCGGAGGAGACGATCACGATCTCGACGCCCTCGCTCTTGAGCTCGGCAATGTCCTCGGCCAACGCCGCGAGCCAGGCGCGCTTCAGCGTGCCGGCCTCCTGCTCGACCAGCAGCGCCGAGCCGATCTTGATGACGAGGCGCTTCGCCGTGCTGAGCGGCGATCGGCTCATGCCGCGCTCTCCTGATCCTCGGCGCGCTTGGCGGCGATCTCGGTCCACAGCGCCTCGAGCGCCGGATCGACGCCGATGCCGGCGGCACCGGAGAGCGCCAGCACCGTGACCTTGGCGCCCTTGCGCCGCGCGGCGCGCTTGAGCGCCGAGAGCTTGGCCTTCACCGTCTCGGCGTCGAGTGCGTCGACCTTGTTCAAGCCGACGACCTCCGGCTTCTCGGCGAGGCCGGCGCCATAGGCCTTGAGCTCCTTCCGGATCGTCTTGTAGGCGGCGACCGGATCTTCTCCGGTGCCGTCGACGAGGTGCAGGATCACGTTGCAGCGCTCGACGTGACCTAGGAAACGGTCGCCGAGGCCGGCCCCCTCATGCGCGCCTTCGATCAGGCCGGGCAGATCGGCGATGACGAATTCGCGCGCATCCTTGGCGCCGCCGAGACGCACGACGCCGAGCTGCGGGTTGAGCGTGGTGAAGGGGTAGTCGGCGATCTTCGGCTTGGCGCGGCTGACCGCAGCTAGGAAGGTCGACTTGCCGGCGTTCGGCAATCCGACGAGCCCCGCATCGGCGATCAGCTTGAGGCGCAGCCACACCCAGCGTTCCTCGCCGGGCCAGCCCTGGTCGGCGCGGCGCGGCGCGCGATTGGTCGAGGACTTATAGTGAAGATTGCCGAAGCCGCCATCGCCGCCCTTCAGCAGCCGCACGCGCTGACCGGGCTTGATCAGGTCCAGCAGCACGTCGCCGGTCTCGTCGTCGATGATCTGCGTGCCGGCCGGCACCTTGAGGACGACGTCCTCGCCATCGGCGCCGGTCTTCTGCCGGCCCTGGCCGTGATCGCCTTTGCGGGCCTTGAAGTGCTGCTGGTAGCGATAGTCGATCAGCGTATTGAGGCCGTCGACGCACTCGAAGATCACGTCGCCGCCGCGGCCGCCATCGCCGCCATCGGGACCGCCGAACTCGATGAACTTCTCGCGCCGGAACGAGCAGGCGCCGGCACCGCCGTCGCCGCTCTTGAGGAAGACCTTTGCTTCGTCGAGGAACTTCATCGGAAAACACGCCCTGAAATGCGAACGGGGGAATGGCGAACCATTCCCCCGTCAAACCGTCCGGAATGGTTCGGTCGGGTCAGGCGCTCGGCGGCACCACGGCGATGTAGGTGCGCTTGCCGCTCTTCTCCTCGAACTTCACCTGGCCGTCGACGAGCGCGAACAGCGTGTGATCGCGGCCCATGCCGACATTGGTGCCGGGGTGATAGGTGGTGCCGCGCTGGCGTACCAGGATGTTGCCGGCGAGAACGCTCTCGCCGCCGTACTTCTTGACGCCGAGGCGGCGGCCTTCGGAATCGCGGCCGTTGCGCGAGCTGCCGCCGGCTTTCTTGTGTGCCATCTGAGTGCTCCTTCAGCCTTAGGCGGCGACGATGTCGGTGATCTTCACTACCGTCAGGTCCTGGCGATGGCCGTTCTTGCGGCGCGAGGACTTGCGACGGCGCTTCTTGAAGACGATCAGCTTCTCGCCGCGGGTGTGCTCGACGACGCTGGCTACCACCTTGGCGCCGGCGACGACGGGCGTGCCGAGCTTCACGCCGGCGCCCGCGCCGACCGCGAGCACCTGGTCGAACTCGACCGTGGCGCCGGCATCGGCCGTCAGCTTCTCGATGGTGACGGTTTCGTCCTTGGCGACCTTGTACTGCTTGCCGCCGGTCTTGATCACTGCGTACATGGGCTTCGTCCTTGCAGCGGCGGCGACAATCGCCGGCCGCCAATAACTCTCCGCTCGCGGGACGGGGTCCGCCCGCGGCTGGCGGATAATAGCCATGACCAACCTTAAGTCAACGGCGCCGGCGGGATTCTCTTAAGCCCCAGAAACAGCACAATTTCCTGCCTCGCGGGCGCTCCGGCGAAGATCGTCCTTGCCACCCCGGTCGGGGGCGGGGTACATCCCCCGTCCCGACGGAGAGGTGCCAGAGTGGTCGATCGGGACGGTCTCGAAAACCGTTGTACCAGCAATGGTACCGTGGGTTCGAATCCCACCCTCTCCGCCATTTTCCTGATTTAATATGAAGAAATAATTGGATATTTGATTTTTTTCGAAAGCCTTACCCCCGAATTTACCCCCGAATAACGGCCTGCATGGACGTCAAATCGCTCGAAACTGTTCCCGCCGCTAACTTGCGATCCAATTTGGGGAGTGGTTGCATATTGTCGCAACCTAGGGGGTGGGTGGAATGGGCGATAGCGCAACGCCTCTTGGAGTCCTTCGGCGGTCGGCGCTAGCGCTAGCAGGCTGTTGAAGAAGTCTGTAGCGAATCGGGTTTGAAGGGTGATTCATTCTCCTTAGTTTGTCAGGAGGATGAGATGCGCGGATCTGACGATCGGTCTGGTTCACTGTTTTCGTATGTGGATC
>VGEH01000091.1 GCA_016869375.1 Alphaproteobacteria bacterium
ACGGTTTGACCATCTCATGCCGGCCTCCGTCTCCAGCCAGCATCTTGAATCACATCGTACGCATTCTGGGAATCACTAATGATTCAGATAGATCACAAAATGCTCTAGGTTCGCGAGCAGCACGGTCAGCGCCACGCCATGCACGGCTGTCGAGACGATCCAGGGCCAGCGCTGGGCGAGGAAGCGACGCACCGCTACGGCGTTCCTACCGGAGGCGTGGCGCCTTCAGCGATCAGCGACACGCGGGCGAAGCCAGCCTGGGTGACGACACCTATCGCCTCCATAACGCGGCCATAGGGAATGCTGCGGTCGGCGCGCACATAGACCGGCGCGTCGGGCGCTTCCTTCTTGAGCTCGGCGAGCTTGCCGAGCAGCGCCGTAGCCGCCACCTCGTCCTCGCGGACGAACAGGCGGCCTTCGCGGTTGATGCTGACCACGACCGGCTTGATCGTCGTGCTGACCTTGGCGGCCGAGGTCTTCGGCAGCTGCACCGGCACGCCGACCATCATCAGCGGCGCCGTCACCATGAAGATCACCAGCAGCACCAGCATGACGTCGACCAGCGGCGTCACATTGATCTCGGCTATCAGCCGATAGCCGGTATCGCTCTCGCCGGGATTGGGCAGGGAAACAGCCATCACTCGGCCGCTTCGGCGGTGTGCGGCGCCGCACGAACGCCGCGCCGGGTCATCTGGGTCGCGAGGTCGTCGATGGCGAAGGCCATGCGCTGGCTGATGCGGCCGAGATAGGTGGTCAGCTTGTTGTAGGCGATGACCGCCGGGATCGCGGCCACCAGCCCGATCGCCGTAGCGAACAGCGCCTCGGCGATGCCGGGCGCCACCACCGCGAGGCTGGTGTCGTTGCTCTGCGCGATAGAGGTGAAGCTGTTCATGATGCCCCAGACCGTGCCGAACAGGCCGATGAAAGGCGCGGTCGAGCCGACGGTGGCGAGGAACGGCAGGCCAGGCTCGGAGGCACGGAGCCCGTCGGCCATGGCCGAGCGCATCGCGCGCTGGCAGCGCTCGCGGGTCTCGCCGCGGCTCTCGCCTTCGAGCCGCTCCTGCGCCTCGTGCCCGCCGGCGGAGACGATCGCGGCGACCAGCCCCTGGACGCCGCGCGGCAACGCCGTGGCCCGCGCACGCGCCATGCCTTCGAGCCGGTCGGCATCGCCGGCAAGGCGGCGGAAGCGGATCGTCTTGTCGATGATGAGACCCCAGCAGACCACCGAGGCGGCGACCAGCAGGATCATCACGCCCTTGACGATCGGGTCGGCCTGCAGGAACAGGCCGAGCATGCTGTAGTCGTGATGGATCCCGGTCATGGTCCTACTTCGTCAGCGCGATCTTGGCGCGCGAAGCGACCGAGACCAGGTCGATGCAGTTCGGCCGCTCGTCGGCGCCGACCTTGCAGGAGAGGACGTCGTTGATGAGGGCCGTGCCGATCCCGGCGCAGGGAAGCCCGGCGACGTCGAACAGCTTGACCGAGGTCTTCGCCGGGCGGAGCGGCCCGACCTCGACGGCGAGACGACGGGCGATGACGCCGTCGGTGCCAAACATGACGAGGTCGAGCTTGTAGATCTCGAAGGCGGCCCTGGTCGCGTTGCCGAGGACGAAGTACAGCCGGCACCCGCCGGACTGGTCTTCGACCTTGTTGAGCTCGACGCCGATCTTTTCGTCGGCCATGGCCGGCGCCGCGGCGAGGCCGATCGCCAGCGCCACCGCCAGCCACCACCGAGGCGCCCGACCTGCTTTTAGCCCCGCCATGCTCTTGTCCGCTCGCTCCTCGCCGCTCGCACCAGTCGGCGATCTTTTCATATTAAGAGTGATTTGCAAGTAGCCTGATTGGATCGCCGGGTCAACGTCACAAAGTCGCCCGAATAGAAGGAAACCCTGCGGCCGGCCGTGACATTGTTAGTTCGGTATTCCGGTAGTAAGGAATGCGCGGGCTGCCCGGAGCGCTTTGATATCCCGCCGTTTTCCGGGCGTCGGCTGGCTTCCGCCAGCAGATCGCAGAACAGGATCGAGATGGACCAAGGCCCGGCACCCGGCACAGGAGCCAAAGTGACGCCGCGACGCAGCCGGACCCGGGGGCGCATCCTCGGGACCTTCCTGGTACTCGCGGCCGTCGCCGGCATTGCGGCCGGCGCATGGTGGCTGGCACAGCGCCCGGCCGAGATGCGGACCGGCCCAGGCTTCGGTGGCCCGGGCGGTCCGGGCGGGCCTCCTGGCGGTCCCGGGAGCTTCCGCCGGGCCGCGGCGACGGTCGGCGTCGCGCCCGCAACCAAGGCCGACATCCCGATCATCATCGACGCGCTCGGCACGGTGACGCCGGCGGCGACCGTCACCGCCCGCCCGCAGGTCTCGGGCGTCATATCCGAGATCCGCTATCGCGAGGGCGAGACGGTTCAGAAGGACCAGCTCCTGGTCGTGCTCGATCCCCGCCCCTTCCAGCTGGCGCTCGACGTCGCGCAGGGCAATCTCGCGCGCGACGAGGCGCAGCTGCAGAACGCGCAGGTCACGCTCGAGCGCTACCGCACGCTGCTCACGCAAAACTCGATCGCGCGCCAGGAGGTCGACACCCAGGCCGCGACCGTGCGCCAGCTCCAGGGGACCATCGCTGCCAACCGCGCCGCGGTCGACACGGCGCGGCTCAATCTCACGTATAGCCGCATCACCGCGCCGATCACCGGCCGCATCGGGCTCCGCCCCGTCGATGTCGGTAACTATGTGAGCACCGGCGATACCGCCGGCGTCGCGGTCATCAACCAGGTGGTGCCGATCGACGTGGTGTTCTCGGTGCCCGAGGACGACGTGCCGCGGATCGAGCAGCGGGTGGCCCGCGGAGCGACGCCGGACGTGACCGCCCTCGACCGCGCCCGCACGACGACGCTCGGCCAGGGCAAGTTCCAGACCCTCGACAACCTGATCGACACCACGACCGGGACGGTCAAGGCGAAGGCGCGCTTCGACAACCGGGCCGGCACGCTGTTTCCTGGCCAGTTCGTCAACATCCGCATCCAGCTCGACGTGATCCAGGGCGCGATCGTCGTGCCGGTGGCCGCCCTCCGTCACGGCACCGAAGGCGACTACACCTATGTCCTCCAGGAGGACTCGACGGTGAAGATCCGCCCCGTGCGCCGCGGGCCGACGGTCGGCGACAGCGTCTCGATCGCCGAAGGCATCGCCGAGGGCGAGCGCGTCGTCACCGAGGGCGGAGATCGCCTGACCGACGGGCAAGCCGTCCAGCTTCCCGGGCAGGGGCAGGGTCAACGCCGCGGACAGCGCCCCACTCAGGCTCCATGAGCGATCGCGACGAAACGGCCGCGCCGGGGCCCGGAAGCATGAATCCCTCGGCGCCGTTCATCCTTCGGCCGGTGGCGACCACACTGCTGATGCTGGCGATCGTGCTGTCGGGCCTCGTCGGCTTCTGGTTCATGCCGGTCTCGGCCCTGCCCGAGGTCGACTATCCGACGATCCAGGTGCGGACCCTCTATCCGGGCGCCAGCCCCGAAGTCGTCTCGCACACGGTGACGGCGCCGCTCGAGCGCCAGTTCGGCCAGATGTCGGGGCTCAAGCGCATGAGCTCGACCAGCGCCGCCGGCGCCTCGGTGATCACGCTGCAATTCGACCTCCGGCTCACGCTCGACATCGCCGAGCAGGAGGTGCAGGCGGCGATCAATGCCGGCGGCAACCTGCTGCCTTCCGACCTGCCGACGCCGCCGATCTATTCCAAGGTCAATCCGGCCGATGCGCCGATCCTGACGCTGGCGGTGACCTCGGCGACGCTGCCGCTGACCCAGGTCCAGGATCTCGTCGATACGCGCCTCGCGCAGAAGATCTCGCAGGTCTCGGGCGTCGGCCTCGTCTCCCTGAGCGGCGGCAACCGCCCGGCGGTGCGCATCCAGGTCGACACCAACCGCCTTGCCGCCTACGGCCTCGGCATCGACTCGCTCCGCACCACGATCAGCGCCGCCAACTCGAACAGCGCCAAGGGCAGCTTCGACGGCGCGACCCGCGCCTATGCGATCAACGCCAACGACCAGCTGCTGACTGTCGACGACTACCGCAACCTGATCATCGCCTATCGCAATGACGCGCCGATCCGCCTCTCTTCCGTCGCCACCATCGTCGACGGTGCCGAGAACAAGTGGCTCGGCGCCTGGTCGGGGACGACGCCGGCGATCATCCTTAACGTCCAGCGCCAGCCCGGTGCGAATGTCATCGGCACGGTCGACGCGATCAAGGCCCAGTTGCCGGAACTTCGGCGGAGCCTGCCGGCAGGTGTCCAGGTCGAAGTCCTGAGCGACCGCACCACCGGCATCCGCGCCTCGGTGCGCGATGTCGAGATCGAGCTCGTGCTCGCCATCGTGCTCGTCGTGCTGGTGATCTTCTTCTTCCTGCATTCGATCCAGGCGACGATCATCGCCAGCCTCGCCGTGCCGATCTCGCTGATCGGCACGCTGGGCGCCATGTACCTACTCGGCTACAGCATCAACAACCTGACCTTGATGGCGCTCACCATCGCGACCGGCTTCGTCGTCGACGACGCGATCGTCGTGATCGAGAACATCGCGCGATACCTGCGCCAGGGAAACACGCCGGTGCAGGCGGCGCTCAAGGGCTCGAAGCAGATCGGCTTCACCATCATCTCGCTGACCGTGTCGCTGATCGCGGTGCTGATCCCGCTCCTGTTCATGGCTGACGTCGTCGGCCGCCTCTTCCGTGAATTCGCCGTAACGCTGGCAATCACCATCGTCATCTCCGCCGTGGTCTCGCTGACGCTGACGCCGATGCTCGCCGCGCGCTGGCTGAAGCCAGAGATCGAACCGGAGACTCGCGCCGGCCGGCGGAGCCAGAGCCTGTTCGAACGCATGATCGGCCGCTACGACCGCACGCTGGGCTGGGTCCTTCATCATCAGACGCTCACGCTGCTGGTCGCCTTCGGCACCCTGGCGCTCACCGCCTTCCTCTACATCGCCATCCCGAAGGGCCTGTTCCCGACCCAGGATACCGGCGAGCTGCGTGCCGAGGTCCATGTCGCGCGCACCATCTCCTACTCCCGCATGGCCGAGATGCAGCAGGAGGTAGCGAAGGCGCTGCTACAGGATCCCAATGTCCGCACGCTCAGCTCCTTCATCGGCGTCGACGGCGCCAACACGACGCTGCTCGGCGTCGGCCGCATGCTGATCAACCTCAAGGACAAGCGGACGAGCCGGCAGCCGGTAACGATGGCGCGGCTCAAGGAGCGCGCCGAGGCGATCCCAGGCGTCACCTTCTTCGTGCAGCCGGTACAGGATCTCACCATCGACGCCGAGGTCGGACCGACGCAGTACCGGCTATCGCTGACCGGCGTCGAGCAGGCTGCCGTGGACGGCTGGGCGCGGCGGCTCGCCGAGGCGCTCCAGGATGCGCCGGAGATCCGCAACGCCACGACCGAGGCCGGCGCGCTGGGATACACAGCCTATGTCGAGGTCGATCGCGACGCCGCGGCGCGAGTCAACGTCACGCTCTCCTCGCTCGACGAGACGCTCTACAGCGCCTTCGGCCAGCGCATCGTCTCGACCATCTTCACCGAAACCAACCAGTACCGCGTCATCCTGGAAGCGCGCCCCGGCCTGTTCTCGACGCCCCAGGACCTGAACCAGCTCCGCGTGCCGACGGTTGGCGGCTCGACCACGCCGCTCTCGGTGTTGACCCGCATCCGCGAGCGCGCCGCCCCGTTGCAGATCACCCATGTCGCGCAGTTCCCGGCGGCGACCGTCGGCTTCGACACCGCTCCCGGCATCTCGCTCGGCGAGGCGGTCGATGCGATCCGGACCGAGGCGCGCGCGCTCAACATGCCGACCGGGATCGGGCTCGACTTCATCGGCGCCGCCAACGCCTACCAGGAATCGCTCAAGAACGAGCTCTGGCTGATCCTGGCGGCGATCATCTGCGTCTACATCGTGCTGGGCGTGCTCTATGAGAGCTTCATCCATCCGATGACGATCCTCTCGACCCTGCCCTCGGCCGGCGTCGGCGCGCTGCTCGCCCTCATGCTGACCGGCTCTGATCTCGGCGTGATCGGCATCATCGGCATCATCCTCCTGATCGGCATCGTCAAGAAGAACGCGATCATGATGATTGACTTCGCTATCTACGCCGAGCGCGAGGAAGGCAAGTCACCCGAGGAGGCGATCAGACAGGCGGCGCTGCTGCGCTTCCGTCCGATCCTGATGACGACCTTGGCCGCGCTCTTCGCCGCGGTGCCGCTGATGCTGGGCTGGGGCCATGGCTCGGAGCTGCGCAACCCGCTCGGCGTCTCGATCTTCGGCGGCCTGATCCTGAGCCAGATCCTCACCCTCTACACGACGCCGGTCATCTATCTCTGGTTCGACCGGCTGGCGCGGCGGCCCGAGGATCGTCCGGCCGCGGCAGTGCCCGCGCCATGAATCTGTCGGAGCCCTTCGTCCGGCGGCCGGTCGGAACGACCCTGCTGACCATCGGCGTCGCGCTCGCCGGCATCGCCGCCTATCTCGCGCTCCCGGTCTCGCCGCTTCCCCAGGTCGACTTCCCGACCATCGTGGTCTCGGCCAGCGTGCCCGGCGCCAGCCCGGAGACCATGGCCTCCAGCGTCGCGACGCCGCTGGAGCGCCGGCTCGGCGTCATCTCCGACGTGACCGAGCTGACCTCGTCCAGCGGCGCCGGCTCCTCGCGCGTCGTCCTCCAGTTCAACCTGAGCCGCAACATCGATGGCGCCGCCCGCGACGTGATGGCGGCGATCAACGCTTCGCGCGCCGACCTGCCGGCGGCGCTCCGCAGCAACCCCACCTACCGCAAGATCAACCCGGCCGACGCGCCGATCATGATCCTGGCGCTGACCTCCGCGACGCTGTCTCGCGGCCAGATCTACGAGCTCGCGGCCAATGTCGTGCAGCAACGCCTGGCGCAGGTGCCCGGCGTCGGCGACGTCGAGATCGGCGGCAGCTCGCTGCCGGCGGTCCGCGTCGAACTCGTCCCCTACTCGCTCGCCAAATACGGGATCAGCCTCGAGGATGTGCGTGCCGCGATCGCCGCGGCGAACCCGAACCGGCCGAAAGGCGCGATCGAGACCGACGATCGCCGGTACCAGCTCTACACCAACAACAGCGCGCTAGTCGCCGCCGATTTCCGTGACCTCGTCATCGCCTGGCGCGACGGCGCGCCGGTCCGGCTCAGGAACGTCGCCGAGGTCATCGACGGCGTCGAGGACACGCGGACCATCGGCCTGGTCAACGGCCAGCCCTCGGTCGTCGCCATCATCAGCCGGCAGCCGGGCGCCAACATCATCGAGACCGTGGACGCGATCCGCGAGGTGCTGCCGGACCTCGAGAGCGACCTGCCCGGCATCACCCTCACGGTGGCCTCGGACCGGACTCGGACCATCCGCGCCTCGCTTCACGAGGTCGGCATGACGCTTGTCATCGCGGTCATGCTCGTCATCGTCGTCGTCGCCCTGTTCCTTCGGAGCGCGCGGGCGACCGCGATCCCGGCGATCGCTACCATCGTCTCGATCCTGGGTGGCCTCGCCGTCATGTACGCGTTCGGCTTCAGCCTCAACAACCTGAGCCTCATGGCGCTGACCGTCGCGACCGGCTTCGTCGTCGACGACGCCATCGTCGTGCTTGAAAACACGAGCCGCCATCTGGAGCAGGGGATGAACCGCTTCAAGGCCGCGCTCTTGGGCGCGCGCGAGGTCGGCTTCACCGTGCTGTCGATCAGCCTGTCGCTGGTCGCGGTCTTCATCCCGCTCCTGTTCATGGGCGGGATCGTCGGCCGGCTTTTCCGCGAATTCGCGGTCACGCTCTCCGCCGCGGTGATGATCACGCTGGTCGTCTCGCTAACCACGACGCCGATGATGTGCGCCTACCTGCTGCGGCCCGAACGCAAGGAAAAGCCGAGCCGGGTCGGCCGCTGGATGGAGCGGGGCTATCAGTTCGTCCAGCGAACCTACGGCAAGAGCCTCGACTGGGCCCTCGACAACGGGCCGCTGATGCTTTTCGTCTTCGTCTTCACGGTCGGCCTCAACGTCTATCTCTTCACCGTCGTGCCCAAGGGCTTCTTCCCGCAGCAGGACACGGGCCAGCTCAACGGCTTCATCCGCGCTGACCAGAGCATCTCCTTCGAGGCGATGCGCGGCAAGCTGACCCAGCTCGTCGACATCATCCGCCGCGACCCGGCGGTCGATACCGTGGTCGGCTTCACCGGCGGCAGCCGCGCCGGCTCGGGATTCCTCTTTGTCAACCTGAAACCGAAATCGGAGCGCCCGGAGACCAGCCAGCAGGTGATCGGGCGGCTCCGCCCGCAGCTGGCGCAGCTGAGCGGCGTGGCGCTGTTCCTGAACCCGGTGCAGGATGTCCGTGTCGGCGGCCGCTCGGGCGGCAGCACCTATCAGTACACGCTGAAGAGCGACAATCTCGCTGACCTCCATCTCTGGGCCGTCCGTCTCGCCGAGGAGATGAAGGGGCAGCCCGAGCTCACCGACGTCGATACCGACCAGCAGGATCGCGGCGTCGAGACCTTCCTCACCATTGACCGCGATGCGGCCGCCAGGCTCGGCGTCTCCTCGCGCGACATCGACAATGCGCTCTACAACGCCTTCGGCCAGCGCCAGGCCGCGACCCTCTACAAGGACTTGAACCAGTATCACGTGATCATGGGCGTGGCGCCGCACTTGGCGCGCGATCCCTCGGCGCTACGCGACGTCTATGTGCCCGGCAGGGCGGCTACCGACACGCAGACAAGTAGCCAGACGACCCAGGCGCCGACGGCATCGGCCGGCGTGCGCGATCCCTCGACCGGGTCGGCGTTGACGCGCACGGCGCGCACCATGGTGCCGCTGTCGGCGATCGCCAAATACGCCGAGGGCTCGACGCCGATCTCGATCAACCACCAGGACATGCAGGTGGCCACCACGATCTCTTTCAACCTCGCGGAAGGCTTCTCGCTGAGCGACGCGCAGGAGGCGATCTCGCGCGCCGAAGCCGCGATCCGCATGCCGACGACCGTTCATGGCAGCTTCCAGGGCACTGCCCGCGCCTATCGCGATTCGCTGCGCGACCAGCCGCTGCTGATCCTGGCGGCGATTCTCACGATCTACATCGTCCTAGGCGTACTCTACGAAAGCTATGTCCACCCGGTGACCGTGCTCTCGACCCTGCCCGCGGCCGGCGTCGGCGCCGTCATCGCGCTGATGCTGACCCGCACGGAGTTCTCGATCATCGCTCTGATCGGCCTTATCCTCTTGATCGGTATCGTCAAGAAGAACGCCATCCTGATCATCGACTTCGCCATCGAGGCACAGCGCGCCCGCGGCCTTTCCGCGCGCGAGGCGATCCACGAGGCCTCGATCCTCCGCTTCCGCCCGATCCTCATGACCACGCTGGCGGCGATCCTGGGCGCGCTGCCCCTCGCGATCGGCTTCGGCGAAGGCGCCGAGCTTCGCCGCCCGCTCGGCATCGCTATCATCGGCGGGCTGATCGCAAGCCAGGTAATCACGCTGCTGACCACGCCGGTGATCTATCTTTATATGGACAAGCTGAGACGCCGGCGTCCCGACGAGAAGCTGCTCGCGCGCAGCGATCCGGCAGGCACGCCATGAATCGGCAGATCGTCGCCGCCGCGCTCTCCGTCGCCCTGCTCGCCGGCTGCGCCCGCGACCGCGCCTACTCGCCGCCGACAGTGCCGGTCAGCGCCGCCTACAGGGAGACGCCGCCCGGCTGGCGCGTCGCCGAGCCTGTCAACATCCTCGATCGCGGCCCGTGGTGGCAGCTCTTCGAGGATCCGCTGCTCGACGAGCTCGAGCGCAAGGTCGAGGTCTCCAACCAGAGCCTGGCCGCGGCGGAAGCGGCCTATCGCTCCGCCCGCGCTTTGGTGCGCGAGCAGCGGGCGAACCTCTTTCCGCAGATCACGTTCGGCGGCTCGGGCACGCGCTCGCAATCCTCGGCCGGGAGCAGTGGCATCCGACCCGATCCGCAAACCTCCTACCGCGTCGACATCGGCCTGACCTGGGAACCGGATGTCTGGGGCCGCATCCGCAGCACCGTCACCGCCGCCGAGGCGACGGCGCAGGCGAGCGCCGCCGACCTCGCGGCGGCGCGTCTCTCCGCTCAGGGCGAGGTCGCGATCAACTATCTCCAGATCCGTAGCATCGACGGATCGATCGCGCTGGTGATCGCAACGGTCGAGGCTTATCAGGAAGCGCTCCGCATCACGCGAAACCGCTACGAAGCCGGCATCGCGCCGTTGAGCGACGTGCTGCAGGCGGAAACTCAGCTCGCCAGCGCCCAGGCCGATCTCGAAGGCCTCGACCGTCAGCGCGCGCAGCTCGAGCATGCCATCGCCGTCCTGATCGGCCAGTCGCCGGGCGATTTCTCCGTGCCGGTCGAGCTGCAGAAGGAGGCGGTGGTGCCAGAGGTGCCGCCGGGCCTTCCATCCGCGCTGCTGCTCCGCCGTCCAGACATCGCCGCCACGGAGCGGCGAGTCGCATCGGCCAACGCCTCGGTCGGCGCCGCCGAAGCCGCCTTCTTCCCCGACTTCACGATGACCGGCCTCACCGGCTTTTCGGGGCCCGAGATCGGACGCCTGCTCAGCGCCTCACAGTCGCTCTGGTCGCTCGGCCTCGCCGTCGCGCAGACGGTATTCGACGGCGGTGCCAAGGCGGCACGCAGCGAGCAGGCGCAGGCCGAGTACGACCGCGCCGTCGCCAATTACCGCCAGACCAGCCTGGCCGCCTTCCGCGACGTCGAGGACCAGCTCGCCGCCGTCCGCGTGCTGTCGCGCCAGCACGAGCTGCGCCGCCAGGCCTCGATCGCCGCCGACGAGGCCGAGCGACTCGCTCTCAACCAGTACACGGCCGGGCGACTCGGCTATGCCGACGTGATCGTCGCCCAGGTCGCCGCCTTCAACGCGCGCCGCCAGCTCCAGCAGGTGATCGCCGACCGCCAGACCTCGGCCGTGGCGCTGATCCAGGCGCTCGGCGGCGGCTGGACGTCGTCCCCGAAGTAGTCCCTCAGCCTGCCGTCGATTAATATGGCTGGGTCATGGGGAGTCGCTCGAAATGGACGGCGTTCGGCGTCGCAACCGTTGCGATGCTCGGTTGCGCCTGGTGGCTGTTCGCCGCCCGCGCCGATACGCGCCCGCCCTACCGCACCCATACTGTCGCCCTAGGCAGCGTCGAGAGCACGGTCTCGGCCGTCGGCACGCTGCAGCCGCTCAACTATGTCGATGTCGGCACACAGGTCTCCGGCCAGCTCAAGAAGATCCTCGTCGACAACGGCGAGAAGGTGAAGGAAGGCCAGCTCATCGCGCAGATCGACCCGACGGTCTACGAGGCCAGGGTCGCGGCCTCCGAAGCCCAGCTTCTCAACTTCCGCGCCCAGATCATGGACAAGCAGGTGCAGCTGGACCTCGCCCGCATCCAGTTCGAGCGTCAGCGCCGGCTCATGGTGGATCGGGCGACGAGCCAGGAGGCTTTCGAGATCGCCGACGCGCAGCGTAAATCGCTCGGCGCGCAGATTGCCGTCCTCGAGGCCCAGGTCAAGCAGACCGAGTCGACGCTGAAGGCGGATCGGGCAAACCTCAGCTACACCAATATCTACGCGCCGATGGCCGGAACCGTCGTCGAGATCATCGCCCGTCAGGGCGGGACGCTGAACGCCAACCAGCAGGCGCCCATCGTGCTGAAGATCGCCGATCTCGACACCATGACTGTGAAGTCCCAGGTGTCGGAGGCCGATGTGCAGAAGCTCGCCATCCACATGCCGGCCTACTTCACCACGCTCGGCCAACCCGACCGGAAGCGTACCGGCAAGCTGCGCCAGGTCCTGCCGACGCCGGAAGTCGTGAACAATGTCGTCCTCTATTCCGCTCTCTTCGACGTCGAGAATCCCACGCATGACCTGCTGCCGCAGATGAGCGCGCAGGTCTTCTTCGTGGTCGGGCAGGTCCGCGACGTGCCGGTCGTCCCGATGTCGCTGCTCAAGCCAGTGCCGCGCATGGTCGGGCGCTACACCACGCGCGTGGTCGGCATCGACGGCCCGGTCGAGCGCCAGATCGACGTCGGCGTCACCGACCGGGTCACGGCGGAAATCAAGTCCGGCCTCGCCGTCGGCGACGAGATCGCCATCGACGCCCCTCCGGCCCGCTCGACGAACAGCCTGCTCCGGCTGCTGCGCCTGTGAACGCGCCTCTCGCCCTGCCGACGGTCGACGAAGCGCCGGCGACGGGGCGGACGCCGCTGATCCAGCTCCGCGACGTCACCAAGACCTTCTATCGCGGCAAGACGCCCATCGACGTGCTGCACGGCATCTCGCTCGACATCCACCCCGGCGAGTTCGTCGCGCTGATGGGGGTCTCCGGATCCGGCAAGTCCACGCTGATGAACCTGATCGGCCTGCTCGACCGGCCGAGCTCCGGCAGCTATCGCTTCGCCGGCGAGGAGGTAAGCGAGCTCGCTCCCGACCGCCGCGCGCTGCTTCGCCTGGAGGCCTTCGGCTTCGTCTTCCAGCAGTACAACCTCCTGGCAAACGACACGGCGATCCAGAACGTCGAGATGCCGGCGATCTATGCCGGCGTCGGGCGCGAGGCGCGGCAGAAGCGGGCGATCGAGCTGCTGACCCAGCTCGGGCTCGAAGATCGTCTCGATCATCGTCCGAACCAGCTTTCCGGCGGCCAGCAGCAGCGCGTCTCGATCGGCCGCGCCCTGATGAACGGCGGCGCGGTCATCCTCGCGGATGAGCCCACCGGCGCTCTCGACAGCAGGAGCGGTGCCGAGGTGATGAAGCTCCTGGCCGATCTCAACGCCTTCGGCCACACCATCATCCTGATCACCCATGAAGCCGAGGTGGCGCGGCATGCTCACCGGATCATCGAGATCAGGGATGGCTTGATCGTCTCCGACGCGCCGACCTCCGCTGCCGGAGCACCGAAGGTCGCGGCGAAGCAGCCGACCCAGCAGCGCTCCGCCCGCGTCTCCGCGGCCGACATCTGGGAAGCCGCGCGCATGGCGGCCCACGCGCTCCGCAGCAACCTCCTGAGGTCGCTGCTGACGCTGCTCGGCATCATCATCGGTGTCGCCTCGGTCATCGCCATGCTGGCGATCGGCAACGGCGCCCGCCAATCCGTTCTCGACAGCATGACCGCGTTGGGGACCAACCTCATGCTGATCCGCCCGGGAGCGCCTAATGTGCGGCCGAGCAGCGGCATCGTCGCGACCCTGACCGCGGAGGACGCGGAAGCCATCAACGAGCTCCCGAACATCGTCGGCGCCACGCCCGAGTATTTCGCGCAGGTGACCGTCCGCTTCCGGAACCGCGACTATTCGACTTTGGCCATCGGGACCAACTCCACCCTCCCGCAAGTCCGGTCCTGGCCGGTCGACGCCGGCGTCTTCGTCTCCGACGGCGACGTGCAGGACTACGCCCCGGTCGCGGTCCTCGGCCGGACGGTGGCGAAAGCGGTCTTTCCTCTCGACATGCCGGCCGTCGGCAACGTCGTCCTCGTCAACAACATTCCCTTCCAGGTGGTCGGGACGCTCACGCCCAAGGGCGCCACGCCCTATGGCTGGGACATGGACGACCTCATGTTCGTGCCGATCACCACCGCCACGCTCCGGCTCTTCGGCCAGCGCTATGTGCACCGGATCACGGTCAAGGTCGCCGACCTGTCGAAGATCGACGACACGCAGCAAGCCATCAAGGAGCTCCTGATCAGGCGCCATCGGGTCGAGGACTTCCAGATCCGCAACATGACCTCGATCATCCAGACGGCGACCGAAGCGCACACGACGATGACGATCCTCCTGGGATCGATCGCAGCGATCTCGCTCCTGGTCGGCGGCATCGGCGTCATGAACATCATGCTGGTCAGCGTGACCGAGCGTACGCGCGAGATCGGCGTGCGCATGGCGACCGGCGCCCGGCGCGCCCACATCATGCTTCAGTTCAACACCGAGGCCCTGGCGATCTGCACCTTCGGCGGCATCCTCGGTGTCCTCATCGGCCTCGGCGCCACCTGGGCCTTCGCCTATTTCGGCCGACCGGTTCTGCTCTCCGCGGAGCCGGTGCTGCTAGCCTTCGCCTGCGCCTTCGCGACGGGCCTCCTGTTCGGCTATCTCCCGGCCCGCAAGGCAGCCAACCTCGATCCGGTGGCGGCGCTCGCCACCGAGTAGCCGCCGGCTCCGCCTCTCATGCTGGCTTGGCGGCGCTCTCCGAGTCCTGCGCCGGGGGCGCTTGATGCTGGTCGACCACCTCGCGCGGCTGGGCGATCGGTATGCCGGCGCCATCGAGATGCGCGGTGACGGAACGCCAGACCTGCTCGACGATGCGCCGGCGGATGTTGTACTCGCGGATGTAGAAGCGCATGGCGTAGTGATCGACGCCGTCGCGCACGCTCATGAACACCGCGTTGGGCGCCGGATCGGCGAGCACGGTCGGAACCGCCGCGATCGCCTTGCGGATCGCCTTCTTGACCCGCTCCTGGTCATAGCCTCGCGGGAAATAGATGTCTTCCGACAGGCGGATCTTGTCGTTGGGATAGCTGAAGTTCTTGATCGGCGAGTCCGCGCACATGCGATTGGTCAGGTTGACGATGCTGCGGTCGCGCATCTCCAGGCGCACCAAGCGCCAGGTCATGTCGACGACCTTGCCCTCGTCGAAATGGCCGACCTTGATCCAGTCGCCGATGCGGAACGGGCGTGACAGCGCGATCGCAATGCCGGCGAACATCTCGCCCAGCGTCGACTGGGCCGACAGACCGAGCACGATGGCGAACGCACCCGAGAGCGTGGCGATCGCGGTGATCGACTGGCCGTAGACGAACTGAAGGATGGTCAGGCCGCCGACTAGGTAGACAAGAAAGCGCACCACGGCGATCAGCAGGGGCGGCACGGCGGCACGGCCGTTGCGCCTGAGGATGCGCTCCCAGACGAGCACCTTCAGTCCCATATCGACCGTATACGCGATCGACAAGATGAGGGCCGATGCGGTCAGCTCATGATAGGTCTGGGCGCTGCCCAACGCGGCGCTGAACGTCATGTCATAGAGCCAGTCGCGCGAGAAGATCAGCGCGACGGTCAACCCGATAAGCTGGAATCCCAGATAGAAGAGATTGTCGCGCTTGATCAGCAGCGCCGACAGCAACGCCGACAGGCTCGTCAGCAGGAAGACGATGATCGCCGCGAGATCGAGAACCTCGCCCAGCGTATCGGGGAGCAACGGATCAGCCACCGGGACGCCCCCCCGGGGCGGCCTCGGCCGCTGGGCCTAGCGCATCGCGCTCATGGCCGCTCTGGGCGAGCGCAAAGGCCTCTTCGGGCGAGCGGATCAGCTGGTGCCGTGCGAAGAGCAGGAAATAGGCGAGGCCGGCCGCCAGGATCACGGCACAACCAATCATGCCGGCGCGCAGCGCCGGGTCCATCAGCATGAACGCCAATGCGGCGACGGCGATGACCAGCGCGGTGACCGCGCCGGTCGCGCCGAGCGGACTCACATAGGGTCGCGGCAGGTCCGGGTTGTGACGGCGCAGGCGCGCGAAGGCCAGCATCTGCAGGATGTAGGAGATCAGCGCGGCGAAGGCCGACATGCTGATGAGCACCGCGCCAAGGCCGATCTGCTCGGGCAGGAGCTTGCCGGCCAACGCCATCACGAAGCCGACCAATCCGCCGGCAATCAAGGCGTGGTGGGGCGTGGCGCGACCGGGCTGGGTCCGGGCCAACGTCGTCGGCAGGTAACCCGATCGCGCCAGAGCGAAGACCGACCGTCCATAGGCATAGATCATGGCATGAAAGCTCGCCGCCTGGCCGGCTACGCCGATCACCGCCAGCACCGCAGGGCGCGCGTGCTCGCCGCGCACGCCGACAATGCCGGCCAGAAGCGGCTCCGACGACGCGCCGATCTCGGCCGCCCCCGGCGGAACGCCGCTGTTGAGCACGAGGGTGAAGAAGGCGGCGACGATCAGCGTCGCGATGCCCCAGGCCAGCCCGCGCGGCACGCCGTGGGCGGGCTGCTTCGCCTCCTCGGCTGCGAGCGGTACCGATTCGATCGCGAGATAGAACCAGATCGCGAACGGGATCGCCCAGGCGATCCCGGCCAGGCCATGGGGCAGATAGGCCGTGCCGCCTGGCGACGCCGGCACGTTGAGCGCTAGAGAAAGGTCGAAGGCCGGCAGCGCAACCACCCAGAAGCCGACGAGAGCGGCGAGGGCGACGAACGAGAGAGCGATCGCCACGCGAAACGTCGTCGCGGCGCCGTGCATGTTGAGCCCGATGAACAGGACATAGAGCGCGGCCCACCAGACCGGCGCGGGCAGGCTCAAGGAAGAGTGCGCCGAAACGAGGGACTGCAGATAGTCGCCGAGAGTGACGACCACGACCGCTGCCCCCATGACATATGAGACGATCTGCGCGAGGCCGGCGACGCAGCCCGCGATAGGGCCAAGACCGGTGCGAGCGAAACTGTAGGACGCGCCCGCATGCGGCATCGCCGCCGACATCTCGGCGAGCGAAAACGAGAGCGCGAGGTACATAACCGTCACGACGACGGTGGCGATCAGCAGACCTCCGAACCCGCCGGTGATCAGTCCGGTATTCCAGCCGGAGAACTCGCCGGAGATGACGACGCTGACGCCGAGCGCCCATAGCGACCAGGGGCCGGCGTATCGGCGCAAGGGCGCTTGGGCGGCCAGCGCATCCGGCGTCGCCCGGTAGGAAACGGCCCCCAGCCCCCTCATCCGACTTCCCTCACGCCTGCTAGCTGCGCCCGCCATCGACCGAGATGATCTGGCCGGTGATCCATTCCGCCTGATCGGAGGCGAGCCACAGCACCGCATTGGCGATGTCCTCGGGCTTGCCGAGGCGGCGAGTATGTGTGTTGTCGACCAGGCGCTTCTGGCCTTCCGGCCCGTAGCTTGCCCACTGCTTCTCGGTCGAGGGATTCGAGATCACGAAGCCTGGCGCCACGCTGTTGACGGTGATGCCGTGCGGGCCGAGCTCCCAGGAAAGCTGCTTGGTGATGCCGACCACCGCATGCTTGGCGGCGCAATAGCCTTGGATGCCGGTCAGGCTCGGGCGCAGGCCGGCACCGGAGGAGACCGTGATGACGCGGCCCTTCTTCTGGCGCTTCATCACGGGCGCGGCCGCCTGGATGCACCAGAAAGCGCTGTCGGCATTTGCTTCGAAAAGGACATGCCACTTGTCCTCGTCGATCTCCTCGATCGGGCGATTGACCTGGCCGCGCACACCGCCCGCCGCCATCGCCAGGATGTCGATGCCGCCCTCGGCTTCGGCGACCTTGGCGAAGGTTGCATGCACGGCACCACGGTCGGAGAGGTCGAGCGAGGCGGTGGCGATGGCCCCCGCCTCCTTCGCCGCCTTCAGACCTTCGGCATCGAGATCGAGTGCATGAACTTTGGCGCCCGATTGGGCGAAGGCCTTGACGATGCCGCGGCCGATGCCTTGCGCGGCACCAGTGACGATTACGCGGCGGCCGGAGAAGTCGAGCTGCATGTTTCGAGCAACCTATCCAGAGTTTCCCAGGACTGTTGGCGCCGGCCGTCCTCGATGTCGTGGATCAGCTCGACGAGGCGATCGAGCACCGGCGTCTTGAGGCCGACCTCGCGCGCCAGCGGCGCGACCACGGCGATCTGCGCGTCGACCTCGGTCTTGCGCTTGCGCACCGCGAGGTCGCGCCAGATGCCCGAATGCGTCTTGGCGGTATGGCGATTGTATTCCGCGAGATCGGCGACCGATTTTCGCGCCGCTGCTTCCGAGGCGCCGGGCATGAAGGCGGCCGGCTCGAAGCCGTTGAAGCCGAGCGGCTTGACGCCGCGCTTGGCCGCGACCGCCATGATTTCGCGCGCGACGCGGTCGAACACCGGGAAATGCTTCTCGCTCGCCAGGTTCTCGCTCATCGAGGCGTTGGTGAGAGCGGTCGCGAAGAGCTGCGCGCCATAGCCCAGCTTGCCCCAGAGATAGCCCCAGATGTTGTCGGTCATCACGGCATTGGGCTCGAAGATCTGCAGCAGGCGGTGCATCTCCTGCAGCCGCGGCGTGCTCTTGCCATCGAGCTCGCCTAGGGCGACGAAGCCGCGATTCCCGTAAAGGATCTGCCCCGGCCCGTGCCAGTCGGCGCCGAAATTGACGAAGCTCCCCATCGTCCGCTTCTCGCCGACGATCTTCGAGATCGCGATCTCATTGAGGCCGTTCTGCGCCGAGAGCACGCAGCCATCCTGCGCCAGAAACGGTGCCAGCGCCTTGGTCGCGCTCTCAGTGTGATGCGCCTTCACCGCGAGGATGATGCGGTCGAAGGTGCCCTTCACCTCGGCCGGCATCGCCGCCTTGACCTTCTGGCGGAAAGTCTCGACCGGCCCCTCGATCGAGAGGCCGTTCGTGTTCATCGCGCGCACATGCTCCTCGACGATGTCGACCAGCAGCACGTCTTTTCCGGCGCGGGCGAGGTAGGCACCGATGGTGCCGCCAATGGCGCCGGCGCCCCAGATCAGGATCGGGCTGCTCACTCCCAGGTGCTCCCGGCCATCAGCCCGCGCGTCTCTTCGACCGCGACGTTCCAGATCGCCATCATCTCCGCATCGTCGCGCTGATAGTAGCCGCCGTAATTGCCGTCGCCGATGACCTGGCGCACGCCCTCGGGGCCGCGGTCCTTGATCTTCGACATGTCGACCATCGGCTTCTTCTGCGTCGGCATCTGGACGCCGGGAAGCCGCGTCCAGGGGAAGTTCTCTAGCCAGGACGCATGCGTCGCGACCGGATCGATCTCGAGCACCTTCTTCCAGACCTTCGGTGCGTTGTACCAGTTGTGGAAGCGGCAGCGCGCGCCGGGACGGTCGCTCATCCATTCCATCGTCACCGGCATCGCGGGCGAGTTGCCCCCATGACCGTTGACGATGAGGATGCGGCGGAAGCCGGTCTTGTAGAGGCTGTCAAGCAGGTCGCGGATCAGCGCCATGTATGTCGCAGCGCGCACCGACATGCTGCCGGGAAAGGCGAGATAGTAGGGCGTAATGCCGTAGGGCATGGCGGGAAAGACCGGCACGCCGAGCGGCTCCGCCGCCTCGACCGCCACGCGCTCGGAGAGGATCGCGTCGACCGAGAGGCTGAGATAGCCATGCTGCTCGGTCGAGCCGAGAGGCAGCGCGGCGCGATCGTCTTTCTTGAGATAATCCTCGACGATCGACCAGTTGGCGTCGGTGATCCGCATGCCTTCTCGTCCCACGGTTGCGGTGCGAACGCTACGCCGCTTTCGCGCCCCGGCGCCAGCGCGACTTCCATCCGCCGGAACCGGAGCATTTCGGTAGACAGCCCTCTTCTTGCTGATACGATAAGTTTTGCCGATCCGAGAAAATAGCCCAATTCAACGGGTGAACTGGTCTCGTCCGCCTTCCGAAAAATCAACCCTGGAGGCTTGCATGACGACGTACCGCTTTCCGCTCTCCGCCGGTCTTGCTCTCGCCGTCGCGCTCGCCTCGGGCGCCGCGCTCGCGCAGGAGAAGGGAGGTGACATGGTGATGGCGCAGCCCGCCGGCACCAACACCCTCGACCCGCATTTCACCGCCTCGGCCGCCGCGCGCAATATGATGCTCGGCATGTACGAGACGCTGATGGTCATCGACGAGAACACCGCGCCGATCCCGCATCTCGCCGAGAAGGTCGACGTCGCCGAGGACGGCCTCACCTACAAGTTCACGCTCCGCAAGGGCGTCAAGTTCCACAACGGCAAGGAGATGACCTCTGCCGATGTGAAGGCCTCGCTCGACCGCTTCGGCAATATCAGCCCCGAGAAGGCGACGATGGCCTCGGTCACCGCGATCGAGACGCCGGATCCCTATACGGTCGTCTTCAAGCTGAAGTCGGTCGACACATCCTTCCTCGACCGCCTCGCCTCGCCGGCCTCGCCGACGACGATCATCCCGCTGGAGGAAGCCTCGAAGCCGGTCAACAGAACCGCGATGATCTCGACCGGACCCTATCAGTACGTCGAGTGGCAGCCGGATACGCACCTCAAGATGAAGCGTTTCGACGGCTACAGCCAAGCACCAGGCGCCGGCCGCAACGGGCTCGGCGGCAAGAAGACCGCCTACTTCGATACGGTCACGATCCGGCTCATCCGCGAGGCGAGCGCCCGCGTCGCCGCGCTCGAAGCCGGACAGGTGCATTATATCGAGGACATCCCTGTCCTCGCGGCCAAGCGCCTCGAGAGCAACGCCAAGCTTCAGGTTTCCGACCTGCTGCCGGCTTCGCAGCCGATCATGCTGATCAACTCGGTGCAGAAGCCGACCGACAATCTGAAGCTCCGCCAGGCCATGCAGATGGCGATGGACGCGAAGGAGATCATGACGGCGGCGACCGACGGCGGCGCCTACATCCTCAACCACGCCTGGACCTACCAGAACAGCCCGTACTTCACCGATGCCGGCAAGTCCTTTTACAACGTCGCCGACATGAAGAAGGCGAAGGCCCTGCTTGCCGAGTCCGGCTACAAAGGCGAGCAGATCGTCATGCTGACGAACAAAGACCTACAGTACATGTACAAGTCGGCGCTCGTGTTCTCCGAGCAGCTGAAGGAGCTGGGCGTCAACGTCAAACTGGAGGTGCTCGACTGGCCGACCATGGCGGACCTCTCGCGCAAGCGCGAAGGCTGGAACATGGCAGCGTCGGGTTTCGCCATCCAACCCTTCGTCGGTCCCTACAGCTACATGAAGCTGTTCTGGGGTGCGACGCATGTTTCCTTCGCCGACAAGGATCCGGTTCTCGAGCAGGCCTGGACGAAGTTCAACGCCTCGCTCAAGCTCGAGGACCGCAAGGCCGCGTGGAGCCAGATCCAGGAGCGGATGGCCTCACAGGCTTATCTCTTCAAGCTCGGCGACCAGGGCATCAAGCTCGCTATG